>CAIMPQ010000018.1 GCA_903843315.1 uncultured beta proteobacterium | reverse complement strand
CTTCTTACCGCTGCCACAAGTGCATGGATCATTGCGACCGATCTTCGGTCCTGAACGAACTGGTGCCGGAATAATATCTATCGCAGCGCCGCGGTCACCAGTGGAGCCTGCCACTTCTTTATCGGGATCGGCATGTTGATACTGCAGATCGGCTAATTTGGCTAAATCTTCATTCATCGACTCGGACGCCTGATCTAATTCACTTGCACTCCGAATCTGTACTGTCATGATATTTTTCACAACATCATTCTTAATCACATTCAGTAGCTCGCCATATAGCTCAAAGGCTTCGCGACGATATTCTTGCTTTGGATCTTTCTGAGCATAACCCCGTAAATGGATGCCTTGGCGTAAATGATCTAAGGCTGCTAAATGTTCACGCCAATGACTATCTAAGCTATAGAGAAGAACTGAGCGCTCAAATCCAGCAAAAGATTCTCGGCCAGATAACTCAACCTTAGCATCATAAGCATCTTTAGCTGCCTGCAGCACTTTGTCTACGATCTCAGAATCCTCAACAGTGTCAGCGCTTTCAACCCAATTGCGTAAATCAACCGTCAGGCCCCACTCACTTGCAAGGGCATTCTCAAGTGCAACTAAATCCCACTGCTCTTCCATAGACTCAAGTGGTACATAAATCGAGCAAACAGAACGCAGTACATCCTCACGGAGATTGGCAATTAAGTCGCCTATATCGCTGCTCTCAAGGACTTCATTTCTTAAGCGGTAAGTTTCTTTACGTTGATCATTGGCAACGTCGTCATACTCCAACAGCTGCTTACGAATATCAAAGTTACGGCCTTCAACTTTGCGCTGAGCAGATTCAATAGAGCGCGTTACCATACCCGCTTCAATTGGTTCGCCATCAGGCATCTTCAGGCGTTCCATCACAGCACGCATTCGATCACCAGCAAAAATACGTAGCAATGAATCATCTAAAGAAAGATAAAAGCGGGAAGATCCTGGATCACCCTGACGGCCAGAACGGCCTCTCAGCTGATTATCAATCCGGCGGCTCTCGTGACGCTCTGTACCAATGATATGAAGACCACCAGCAGCAAGCACCTGATCATGAATACTCTGCCACTCGTCTTGAAGTGCTTTAATCTTGCTTGCTTTTTCAGCATCTGAAAAGGCGGTGTCAGCCTCAATCAGAGTGGACTGCTTGCCCACATTTCCGCCGAGCACAATATCTGTTCCACGGCCAGCCATATTAGTAGCAATCGTAATCATTTTTGGACGGCCAGCCTGCGCAATGATTTCTGCTTCACGCGCATGCTGTTTTGCATTTAACACCTGATGCGGCAATTTGCGCTGATCAAGCAAGCCCGCAATTAACTCAGAATTCTCAATCGAAGTTGTTCCCACGAGAACCGGCTGACTACGCGAATAACAATCTTCAATATCTTTAATCACAGCGTCATAACGCTCATGGGATGACTTGTAAATTTGATCTTGCTTGTCTTTTCTTTGGCTAATCCGATTCGGCGGAATAACCACTGTTTCAAGGTTATATATTTCCTTGAATTCATATGCTTCAGTATCGGCAGTACCAGTCATGCCGGCTAACTTGCCGTACATACGGAAGTAATTCTGGAAAGTAATCGTCGCTAAAGTTTGATTCTCATTCTGAATCGGTACCCCTTCTTTAGCCTCGACTGCTTGATGCAAGCCGTCAGACCAACGACGACCTTGCATCAGTCGTCCCGTGAACTCATCAACAATAATGACTTCTTTATTCTGGACCACATATTGCTGATCGCGGTTGTACAAGGTATGTGCCCGTAAGGCGGCATACACGTGATGCATCAAGGTGATGTTTTGTGGAGCATATAAAGATGCGCCATCAGTTAATGCGCCTAACTGCACCAAAATTTCTTCAGCTTTATCGTGGCCTTGCTCAGTCAAATAGACTTGCTGAGATTTTTCATCCACCCAGTAGTCACCAGGCTTCTCAACACCTGTGCCATCCGACTTTTCTTCACCGATTTGACGCTCTAAATAAGCAGGCAGTGCATTAATTTTGACGTAGAGCTCAGTATGGTCTTCTGCTTGTCCAGAAATAATTAAAGGCGTACGTGCTTCGTCAATTAAGATCGAATCTACTTCGTCAACAATGGCGTAGGACAAGCCACGTTGAACCCGTTGGCCCAAGTCTTGAACCATGTTGTCCCGCAAATAATCAAAACCAAATTCATTGTTTGTGCCGTAAGTAATATCGGCAGCATAGGCTGCTTGCTTGGTGGTATGGTCCATCTGCGAAAGATTCACGCCAACCTGCATACCCAAGAAGTTATAGAGTGTTGCCATCCACTCAGCATCACGCTGTGCTAAGTAATCATTTACTGTTACAACATGCACACCTTTACCAGTCAAAGCATTTAAATACACTGGAAGTGTTGCTGTTAAGGTTTTTCCTTCGCCAGTACCCATCTCGGCAATCTTGCCCTGATGTAAGGCTAAGCCACCCATAATCTGTGCATCAAAGTGGCGCATTTTCATCACGCGGACGCTAGCCTCACGTACCACGGCAAATACTTCAGCTGAGATATCGTCTAAAGACTCTCCCGCAGCTAGGCGTGATTTGAATTCTGCAGTTTTTGCAGCAAGGGCGGCATCATCCAAAGATTGCAGGCCCGCCTCAAAAGCGGCGACCTTGGCAACGACTTTGCGATACTGTTTCAAGAGGCGGTCGTTACGACTGCCGACCAGGGTTTTAAGAAGACCGATTACCATGGGATATTGAAGAAAATGAAGTCCTTGAGTTTATCACCCGCAGCCCTATTTTTTATGAACTTTGCCCGTAAACCTTCCCCCAAGCACACAGCCCATGACTGGATGGACTACCTTCGGGATTCAGATGGTCTAGGGAGCATTTTGGCTACAACTGAGCACTTGGCCAAACTCAAGGCGACTCTCCACTTAGCCTTAGTGGCGCTTGAGCAAGGTCACCTCAGTCCTAAAATTGAAGCTGGGTGGCGTTCCGGAGCTCAAGATGAGCTTTTTTTACTAGTAGGCAGCGCCAGTATTGGAAGCCGTCTTCAACAGATATTACCGAGCTTAATCAATGAGTTAGCTAAAAATGGCCTCCAATGCAAAGCGATTAAAGTGCGGGTAAAACCTTCCCCTCCAGCATGGGAGATCAAACCACGGGATGAGGCTAAAAAGTATGAGGCACCCAAAGGTTTAAACGAAATAGCCAAAAAATCATGGCAAGAACTCTTGGAAAAACTCCCCCCCGATTCAGGGCTGCGCAAAGCAGTAGAGCGATTACTGCAAAATAAATCGAAGTAAGTACTGAAAGTATTTGTCAGGCTTCTCTAAAAAAAGAGTGGCTGACTTTCTTGAGAATAAGCTTCGGGAGCTTTATTTTCAGCAAAAGAGCCAATTTCATAAGAACTTGGGTCTTCTAGGAGTTTGCGCAAGAGAGCGTTATTGAGCGCATGACCGGATTTTTCAGCAACATAAGATCCCACAATCGGATGACCAACTAAATATAGATCGCCAATCGCATCCAAAATTTTGTGCCGTACGAATTCGTCTTCATAACGTAATTCTTCATTATTTAAGATGCGATGTTCATCTAAAACAATTGCATTATCTAAACTCCCACCGCGAGCTAAACCCATCTCCCTCAGTGCTTCGACTTCATGAGCAAAACCAAAGGTACGGGCACGTCCAATTTCGCTGCGATAAGCATGCTCTGCAAAATCGACAACGAATCGTTGACCTGTTTTATCGACTGCTGGATGTTTAAAGTCAATTGTGAAATCCAACTTAAATCCAAAGAAAGGCTCAAGACGTGCAAGCTTATCGCCATCACGAACTTCTACAGATTTTTTAATAATTACAAACTCACGCGGGGCATCTTGTTCAACAATCCCAGCAGATTCAATTAAAAATAAGAATGAGGCGGCACTGCCATCCATGATGGGTACTTCTTCGCCATCCAGTTCAATCAATAAATTATCTAACCCTAGACCAGCGCAGGCAGATAGTAAATGTTCAACTGTAGAGACTCGAACGCCATCTTTTTGAATAACTGAGGCAAGTCTTGTATCGCATACAGCCAAAGCAGTGGCCGGTACAACCGACTGCTCTGGTGTATCCACTCGCACAAACTGAACCCCTGAATTCACCGGCGCAGGCTTAATCGATATCGTTACCTTGCAACCGGAGTGCAAACCAATCCCCACGGTCTTAACCGGAGTGGCGATGGTTCTTTGTTTCATCATAGATGTCTCTAAATTCAGGGGGTATTAAGTAATCAGAATTACAGCTTTTTCAAGATTGAAGCAGCATCGCTCACTTCAAACTTACCTGGCGCTTCGCGATCTAAAGACTTTACTACGCCATCTTCAACAATCATGGCATAACGGTCTGAACGAACACCTAAGCCACGTGCCATCAAATCTAGCTCAATGCCCATTTTCTTAGTGAACTCGCCACTGCCATCACCCATCATGCGAATTTTTTTACCTACTTTTTGATCGCGTCCCCAAGCACCCATTACAAACGGGTCATTAACGGAAACACACCAAATCTCATCAACACCTTTTGCCTTAATAGCATCGTAGTGTTCAACGTATCCAGGTACGTGCTTTGCAGAACAAGTTGGTGTAAATGCGCCAGGCAGCGCAAAGATCACAATCTTTTTGCCGGCAACCAGTTTGTCCACTTCAAAAGCATTTGGCCCCAAGGTACAGCCTTCGCTCTCTTCATCCAAAAATTCGTAAAGAGTAGCGTTTGGTAATTTTTGTCCAACAGCAATCATGACATCTCCAATAAGTAGTTGTTAGTAAGCATGCCAACGCAAGCGCGGGATTCGTCGTCCGGAGGGGCGCCGCGCTGGCATTTCGCAATTACCTATTGTATTAAGCAGTTGATTAATCTGCTTGCTTACGTAAAAAGGCTGGGATCTCATAGTAATCGGCCCCTTTATCCAACATGGTTTTTGCCTGTGGAGAGCTATCTGCACCTAAGGTAGGAGCCGAGCTTGTCTCGCGGGAGCTACGGAATACCCGTGGCAAATCATATTGGCTGTAATCAACACCCGTACTAGCTGGTTGCGCTGCTATTGTTGGAGCGCTTGCAGAACCAGTTAAAGCCATGCCTGCGCTAGTGCTCAAAGCAGAATCTAAACCTACCTTGCTCATTGCCGCAGATGCGCTAGCAGGAGCAAAGCTATTTAAGTCCGCCATGGTTGGCATTGCATCGCCAGTACCAGTAGCTTGTCTCCAAACTACTTCTGGCTGATGGTTTTGGCGAGCCTGAGGATTATTCAAGCCAGTTGCAACCACAGTCACACGCAATGCATCACCCAAGCTTTCGTCATACACAGTACCAAAGATCACAGTTGCATCATCAGCAGCATAACCACGAATCGCGGCCATGACTTCACGAGTCTCGGATAACTTCAATGAACGGCTCGCAGTAATATTCACCAACACGCCACGTGCACCAGACAAGTCAACGCCTTCAAGCAATGGTGATGCAACCGCAGCTTCAGCAGCCAAACGTGCTCGATCCATACCAGAAACAGTTGCTGTTCCCATCATGGCTTTACCTTGCTCACCCATGACAGTTTTTACATCTTCAAAGTCAACGTTGATCAAACCTTGAACATTGATGATTTCTGCAATACCAGAAACGGCGTTATGTAATACATCATCAGCGCAAGCAAATGCCTTATCAAACTCAGCATCTTCACCCATCACTTCAAAGAGCTTTTCATTGAGAACCACAATCAATGAATCAACATAAGACTCAAGCTCTGCAGCACCATTCTCTGCTACCTTCAAGCGCTTGACGCCCTCAAAATCAAATGGCTTGCTGATCACACCTACCGTCAAAATACCCATCTCTTTTGCCACTTGAGCAACGATTGGGGCCGCACCTGTTCCGGTGCCACCGCCCATACCAGCCGTAATGAACACCATGTGAGCGCCTTGCAATGTATCTGCAATACGAGCACGCGCTTCTTCTGCTGAAGCAGCGCCGATTTCTGGTTTAGCTCCTGCACCTAATCCGCTAGAGCCCAGTTGCAAATTCACAGATGCCTCTGAACGCTGTAATGCGCCAGCATCGGTGTTCATGCAAATAAACTCTACGCCGTTAACTCCACGACGAATCATGTGCTGGACAGCATTACCACCAGCGCCACCGACACCAACCACTTTAATAATGGTTTTGCCAGCCGTTTCTTGATCTAACATTTCAAATTCCATATACCCTCCTAGGTAAATAACTTACTACATTAACGACGACGAAAAAACTTAAAAATTTCCTGCAAACCATTCCTTCATGCGCGAGATAACACCTTGTAACGCGCCTGATTGAGAAACACGACGGCCACGCAATAACTGCGCCTGGCCTTCCATTAACAAACCAATGCTGGTTGCGTATCGAGGACTACGTAACACTTCATGCAAATGACCACGGTATTCAGGAGTACCGATACGAGCCGGTCTTAAGAACACCTGCTCGGCCAACTCAACCATGCCGGGCATTAAGGCAGTGCCACCAGTAAGAACAATTCCTGAAGAGACCATGTCTTCATAACCCGAATCTCGAACAACACCCCTTACCAGCGTGAATAATTCTTCTACGCGTGGCTCAATCACCGCAGCAAGAGCCTGCTTAGACATTGGGCGCGGCTCCCGATCACCCACACCTGGAACGTCAATCATGGCAGCTGGATCCGCCATCTCTTGACGCGCAATACCGTGTGCAATCTTTAAATCCTCTGCTTCAATCGTTGGCGTCCGCAAGGCCATGGCAATGTCATTAGTAATTTGATCGCCCGCAATAGGAATGACGGCGGTATGGCGAATAGATCCTTGGCAATAGATAGCGATATCAGTAGTACCCCCACCAATATCCACCAAGACCACTCCCAACTCTTTTTCATCATCGGTCAATACAGCCAAGCTAGAAGCAAGTGGCTGCAAGATCAAGTCATTCACCTCGAGACCGCAACGACGTACGCATTTGACGATATTTTGTGCGGCACTGACCGCACCAGTAACAATGTGCACCTTCACTTCTAAGCGCAGACCGCTCATACCAATCGGTTCACGCACATCTTCCTGGCCATCAATAATGAATTCTTGAACCAGGATATGCAATATCTGTTGATCGGTAGGAATGTTGATTGCTTTCGCAGTCTCAAGCACACGCTCAACATCACCCTCCCCTACTTCCTTATCTCGAATCGCCACCATGCCGCTGGAGTTAAAACTCACAATGTGGTTACCCGCAATTCCGGTGAAGACTTGAACAATCTGACGATCAGCCATCACTTCAGCCTCTTCAAGCGCTTTCTGAATCGACTGTACAGTTGCCTCGATATTGACGACGACGCCCTTTTTCAATCCCTTAGATGCAGTTTGTCCAACTCCTACTACATTGAATTGACCGTCAGGAGCGAGTTCAGCTACCAAGGCTACCACCTTGGAAGTGCCAATATCTAAGCCCACTAATAGATCACGATTATCTTTACTCATTCACATTCCTCATTGCTTCAGCTCGCTTTTTTTGCCATCTACTTCATTCTTTTTCAAACTTGCAGAGGCAAGATGCACTGCAAAACCATTTGCATAACGCAGATCTACTGCATCAACTCGATTTGCCCACTTCTCTTGAACTTGTGGCCAGTATTTAAATAAACGGGCAACACGCTCTTCAGTTAAATTTTTATCGGAGCTCTCTTCATCACGACCAAACTCCACCTTCATCCCATTGGAGAGCTTTACATGCCATGCGTAACGCTCAGTAAGCGCCAGACTAGTTACCTCAAGACCCCAAGGCTTAAACCAACTGTTCGCTTTCTCATAAAGACTCATGACCTCTTTCCCAGCATCGTCTGGACCAGAAAAATCTAGCAACTTTGGGTCATCAACCAGCTCTGAAAGACGGCCAGCAAATAGTTCCCCATGGGTATTCATCAAGGTATTACTATCCGAGCCGTCCCAAGTAGCAAATGGTTTTTGCTCTTCAATATTGACAACTAAGCCGTTAGGCCAAACGCGGCGGACATTAGCATGGCGTACCCAAGGCATGCTCTCAAATCCCCGTTTGACATCCTCTAAACGAACGCTAAAGAAGTTGCCCTGCACGGTTTCCATCACCTGACGTTTCACCAGGGATTTATTAATGTGTTTCAGCGTTTGACCGGCAAGAGGCTCAACCTGAATTTGTTTCAAAGTAAAGACGGGTCTTTGACTCAACCAAACTAAAACGCCAATCACTAACATCACAGTGAAGCAACGCATTAAGAAACGACTAACCTTTTGCATCCGCTCTGGATGATTCCAAAGAGGAGACATGATGACGGAGAAGATATCTCCGAAACGGTCTAAAAGAGTGGTCATGTAGTAACAGCCTCTTTTGACTGCAGGGTTTGACTTAGCAACCACAGCACCAAATCGGCATAACTCACTCCTGCAGCTTTAGCGGCCATCGGCACTAAAGAATGTGAGGTCATTCCCGGAGAGGTATTCATCTCTAATAGATAGGGTTTTCCAGTTTTTTGATCCAACATCACGTCAGCACGACCCCAGGTGCGACAACCCAATGCTTTGTAGGCAGCTAAGGCTAAATCCTGAACCTGTGCATTCACCTCGGGAGCAAGTCCCGTGGGACATAAGTACTGAGTCTCATCTGAGAAATACTTATTATGAAAATCGTAGTTCGCCTGTGGTGGAATAATTTTGATCACTGGTAAAGCTTCTGCCGTATCGCCTTGGCCAACTAATGGGCAAGTCAACTCATCGCCCACGATGCAAGTTTCAGCGATCACTTTTTTATCTAGTCCAGCTGCCAGTTGATAGGCGGCCGGCAATTCATCGACAGATTTCACTTTAGTGAGGCCAAGTGATGAGCCTTCATGAGCTGGCTTCACAATTAATGGGAGACCTAGATGCCGAACTACGGCATTCCAATCGCTGGCTGCCGTAAGTTCTTCAAATTCAGGGGTTGATAAGCCGTTGCTTAACCAAATTTGTTTCGTTGCAATCTTGTCAATTGCTAAAGCGGAAGCTAAAACGCCACTGCCGGTGTAAGGCAGATTCAATAACTCCAATAAACCTTGGATTGTTCCATCCTCACCAAATCGGCCATGCAACGAAATGAATATACGATCAAATTTTTCTTTGGCTAACTCAGTAGGGCAACGCAGTCCTGTGTCAAACCCATGGGCATCAACCCCTTTGTGACGCAGAGCATCCAAGACCCCATTACCAGACATCAATGATATTTCTCGCTCTCCAGAACGCCCGCCAAATAAAACACCAACACGGCCAAGTGCCGCCACATTAAGGCTGGCTAACTGTGACCTCACTCGATCACCCCACACGCTCACGTTGACCTCTTGTTTAGACACTCTTTGTCTCCGCTAATGTATGTGG
>CAIMPQ010000017.1 GCA_903843315.1 uncultured beta proteobacterium | reverse complement strand
CCTTCATTGAGCTCTTTTTCATAGCAGCGCAAATCGAGTATTTGAAATTCTTTTGTAAGATCTCGAATCAGTTCCTCGGTGTAGAGGTGTTCGATCAATGAGGGGCCGCCCGTTTTGTACTCCAATTGCTTTGGTGTGTAACCTTGCAATATAAAAATACCCTCTGGCTTGAGGGATTGATGTACTTTTTTAAAGATACGCTCACGCATTAGTGGATCTGCAAACTGAATAAAAATTCCGATCACTGCATCGTAGGTATTTTCTTGCCAGTCAAAGCTGTCAGTATCTGAGAAAGAATATTTGACTTCTACCTGATTCTCTTTAGCAAATTGCTTGGCTTTGCTAAGAGCAATATCAGATGCATCAAAGCCGATAACTTGTATACCCTGCTTGGCTAGCCAAACACCGTTGCGTCCCTCGCCATCAGCAATACAAAGTACTTTATCTTTCGGCTTTAAGTATTTTTGGGTTTGTTCAACAAGATACTCATTGGGCTCTTTGCCAAAGATGAATTCTGCCTTATCAAAGCGTTCATTCCAGAACTGGGTTGCATCAGCAAAACTCATGGGCTTACTTTGATGAATTTGATTATTTTTTGAGTCCACCAACGAGGTCGCTCTTCAAATCGTTGATGTTCTCAAGACCAACTGCGATGCGTACCAAGCCATCAGTAATGCCCGCAGCTTTTCTAACTTCCGGAGCCACACGACAGTGAGTTGTTGTCGCTGGATGGGTAATGGTCGTGCGCGTATCACCCAAGTTTGCAGTAATTGAGCAAAGCTTCGTTTGATTAATCAGTTTGAAGGCTGACCTCTTGCCGCCCTTCAGTGTGAAAGACACAATCGCCCCACCTGCTTTTTGCTGGCGTTTTGCCAAGGCATGCTGAGGATGAGATGTGAGACCGGGATGGTAAACGCGCTCAACACCAGGCTGCTTCTCGAGCCACTGCGCTAAAGCGAGTGCATTCTGACTCTGTTGCTTCATGCGCAACTCGAGAGTCTCCAGACCTTTCAAAAATACCCAGGCATTAAATGCAGACAATGTTGGACCAGCAGTGCGAACGTATGGGAATACTTTGCCCATGATGAAGTCTTTGCTGCCCACAATTGCACCGCCTACCATTCTGCCCTGTCCATCTAAGTACTTGGTCGCTGAATGAATGACCACATCAGCTCCAAGAGCTAATGGTTTCTGGAGCGCTGGTGTGCAAAAGCAGTTATCCACTGCAAATAAGGCTTTGGCTTTCTTGGCAATCTTAGAGATGGCTCTGATATCCGCAATTTCAGTTAAGGGATTCGATGGCGTCTCTAAATAAAAGAGTTTGGTGTTTGCTTGGACAGCAGCCTGCCATGACTTGGTATCAGCCAAATCAACATAGGTCGTAGTAATTCCAAAGCGACCCAAGATATTAGTGAACAACTGAATCGTTGCACCAAATACTGAACGAGAGCACACCACGTGGTCACCAGCCTGCAAGTGCGCCATCGCCATTGTCAAAATCGCTGACATTCCAGAGGCAGTAGCGATACATGCTTCACCACCCTCTAGGGCAGCCAAGCGATCTTGGAACATGCTGACAGTAGGATTGGTAAACCGAGAATAAATAAAACCTTGGTCAGCATGCGCAAAACCATCGGCCGCTAATTCAGCGCTATCAAAGCAGAAGCTTGAAGTCAGAAACATCGCCTCTGAATGCTCTTGGTATTCAGCAGTACGACGAGTGCCGGCACGGACCGCCAAGGTCTCGAGTGCCAGCTTAGAAAAATCTGGTTTTTTACGCGTGGTTTTACTTGTCATATTGCTATTTTGACACCGAATTGGGGATTTGCCTCTTGAGAGACGAATCCCTGTCGCTTTTTAGTCTTCAGTAGCCAAATGCAGATGGAGCTGGGAGCGAGCAAAGTCGCTAGAATCCCTCTGACGATCCGCTTTTGCCTCAGAAGTATTTCTAGCAGCTTCTAGGGCATCAAGATAGGATTCCGTGATATCGCCAGTGATGTAATTACCATCAAAGCAGGAGGCTTCAAATTGATGGATATTGGGATTGATATCTCGAACTGCCTGTTTCATGTCTTCGACGCTCTGGTAGATCAATTGATCAGCGCCAATCATTTTGTTGATTTCTTCATCGGTACGACCATAAGCAACTAACTCACTGCGGGTAGGCATATCAATGCCATACACGTTCGGGAAACGCACTGGTGGTGCCGCAGATGCAAAGATCACTTTCTTCGCCCCAGATTCCCGAGCCATTTGCACAATCTCAAATGAAGTGGTGCCCCGTACGATGGAGTCATCCACGATTAACACCGTCTTATCTTTGAACTCGATACGCATTGCATTGAGTTTTTGACGGACCGACTTCTTGCGCACTTCTTGTCCAGGCATGATAAAGGTACGACCGATATACCGGTTCTTAAAGAAGCCTTCGCGGTAATCAACACCTAGCTTTTTAGCCACTTGCATGGCTGCCGGGCGACTAGAGTCCGGTATCGGCATAACCACATCAATCTCATCTACATTAGTCTCTTTGCGAATCTTCTCTGCCAAGTAGTCACCCATGCGCATGCGGACGTTATAAACAGTGACGCCATCAATAGTGGAGTCTGGACGCGCCATATAGACATATTCGAAAATACAAGGCGTGAGAATAGCATTAGCTACACACTGACGTGAATAGAAATTGCCGTCTAAATCAATATAGATTGCTTCGCCTGGATTCACATCACGTACAAAGGTAAAGCCCAAACCCTCAAGCGCCACTGACTCAGATGTCACCATCCATTCAGGACCTAGCGGAGTATCAATACGACCGATACAGAGAGGACGAATACCAAATGGGTCGCGGAATGCTAGCAAACCATAACCAGCAATGAGAGAAACGACAGCATAAGAGCCTTTAACCCGACTCGTTACGCCAGTAACTGCATTAAACATAGCGCCCTCATCTAAGGCGGCGCTATTGGTTTCTTTTTGAAGTTCATCAGCCAATACGTTTAATAACACTTCCGTATCGGAGCTGGTATTAATATGACGGCGGTCACGGTAAGCCATCTCTACACGCAAGCTTGGTGCGTTTGTCAGATTACCGTTATGTGCCAAAACAATTCCATAAGGCGCGCTGACATAAAAAGGCTGAGCCTCTTCTTCACTGCTTGCTGATCCAGCTGTTGGATACCGAACCTGACCGATACCAGCATTGCCGACCAAGCTGCGCATATTGCGAGTTCTAAAGACGTCACGCACTAAGCCATTTGCTTTATGCATGGTGAACGAATTACCGTTCATGGTTGCCATACCGGCTGCATCTTGTCCGCGATGTTGCAAGAGCAACAAAGCGTCATAGAGAAGTTGATTTACTGGTGAGTGGGAAACAGTTCCGACGACGCCGCACATATCTCTAGATTCCTATTGTTAATTTAGGAGTAATGGTAGGTGTAACTTTGGGCATTGCTTCACCCAATTGCTTAGCCCAGTCGGCTGGTAGCCAACCTTTAATTAAACCGGTTGCCATATCCATCGCTGGTCTGGTGATGGCATTTTTCCAGGCCATACTTTGTGGAATGGGTGTTAGTGCAGCAAGTGTTGCGAGAATAACTACCACCAATACGCCACGCGCTAGACCAAAAACTAAACCTAAAAATCGATCCGTCATACTCAAGCCGGCAGACAAAATAATTTTTTGTACTACCCCGCCAAACAAACCACAGATGATCAAAGTCAATATAAAGAGAATGATGAAGCTAATTCCTAAGCTGAGGAGCTCATCGAAATGAAATGTAGAAAGCCATTCTGTAGAGAGGTAGTAGCTGTAGTGATAAGAAACCCATGCCGCGACAAACCAAGACGCTAAGGCAAGTACCTCTTTAAATAATCCCCGGGAAATGCCGACCAGCGCAGACACCAACAACACAACTAGGGTGAAATAATCCACCGATGTTAACTTGAGGGTGGATAAGTATTCCATTACTGCTTACCAGTCTCGACGACTCTTGGAGACAAGCCCATCGCCTTAATTTTCTTTTCCGCCGAATCGGCAGCATCCTTATCTGTAAATGGGCCGGCCCGCAAAACGTAGAGCTTGACACCATCCGTACCAGTCTTATTTAAGACGTAGTTTGGAATCTTTTGATCTTTGAGTTTTGCAATCCAACCTTTAGCGCGCTCTTCAGAAGCAAACGCGCCAATCTGAATCACATACTTGCTGGAGCCGTTTGTAGCGCTAGCGCTATTTCCACTGCCATTACCGTTATCCGTGCTGATTGCAGCTTTTGCAGAGTTATCGACTTTAGGCTTTGCATTAGGGGCGGCGGCAACCACTTCTTCACCAGCAGCCAAGCCAAGACCAGGAGATTTATTGGCTGCAGGAGCAGGCTTCGTTTCTGGCTTAGCTTCTGGTTTGACTTCTGGTTTTGCTTCGGCTTTCGCTTCAACCTTAGGCTCTGGAACAACTACTGGTTTAGCTAGTTCTTTTGCGGGTTCTGCAACGATTTCTGTTTTTGTTTTGTCTTCAGGCTTTGCATCAGTGCCCGGGATAGGCAGGCTGGTAACAATATTGACAGCAATGTCATTGGGAGCAGATTTTGGCTTATTGTCCAAAATTCTGGGGAGCCCAACAACGGCGAAAAGAACTAAGACAGCAGCGCCGATTAAGCGATGACGTGCTCTTTGTTGTTCTGGATCTTCTGTGAGGGCAAGCTCTTCTGCTTCAACCGATCGTTGGAAGCTCCTTGGAGCTGACTTTTTAGTGGTGCGTCTTGCCCCTACTGAACCTAATTCAAGGTCATCAGCCTGTGTTTTTCGCTTAAAGAAGCTCGGTAAACGAATCATGGATCAGTGGGCCTGGTTGTTTCGGTAAATCATTACGCCTGCAACAGTATAGAAGGATCCGAAGGTCACAATTCTATCACCCTCACCCGCTTTAGACAGCGCTTTTTGATACGCTGCAGCAGGATCTAGGAAGCATTCAAT
>CAIMPQ010000016.1 GCA_903843315.1 uncultured beta proteobacterium | reverse complement strand
GCTTCTGAGCCACCACGCAAAATCACGGCATTGCCAGATTTAAGACAAAGTGCTGCAGCATCAATCGTGACATTAGGACGAGATTCATAAATGATGCCGATTACGCCAAGGGGAACACGCATCTGACCGATTTCGATTCCTGAGCTTTGTTTTTTAAAGGCAGAAATTTTTCCAATCGGATCGTCTAGAGAAACAATTTGCTCTAGACCTAAAGCCATTGTTTCAATCGTCTTTGGCGTCATGGTTAGGCGATCTATAAAAGCAGCATCCTGACCATTCGCTTTTGCACGTTCGACGTCAATTTGATTAACCGCCAGTATTTCATCCACTCTTTGACGAACCACTTTTGCAATCTGGTGAAGCGCTTGATTCTTTTGCTCACTAGGTGCGCGCGCCATAGCACGCGAGGCGCTACGTGCCCGCTTGCCGATATCTTGCATCATGTCTTGAATCGTCGTACTCATCTTTCTAACCTTCTAAATCTCTCACTTGTATTTTGCTTATCGCAATAAATTTCCAACTAAGCGCAAACCATCCCAGGGATCAGCCGGAAGCTCAGCAGCATGTAAGCCCTTAGATTGCCGATCCAATCCCGCTGCCAACTGCATTGCTCTGCGCAATTTCACTGGCTGCACACGTCTAATTGCGGCTGGGTACAGGCGTTCTTTATTGCCCCAGATCCGATTGGTCCGCATGAGCTGTTGAAGCGACTCACCAGCATCACTTGCAGCCTTCAATTTAGATAGTAGCCGAAGCTCCTCGGTTACGCTCCACAGAATTAAAACCAGTGGCTCACCTTCACCCTTGAGACCATCTAACATGCGGTTTAACCTCGGTAAATCACCTGCAAGCATTGCTTCAGTCAGCTCAAACACGTTATAACGAGCTACTTTCAAGATGGAGGAGCGAATTTGCTCTTCAGTTAGCTTTCCAGCGGGATATAGCAAGCCTAATTTCAAAATTTCCTGATGGGCAGCGATTAAATTCCCTTCTACCTGATCTGCTATGAACTCCAGAGCGCGTTGACCTTCGGGTCCAGACTCGATTTCTTGATTTTGTTTCTTCAGGCGCCCGGCAATCCATTGGGGTAACTGACTTCGGTCTAAGGTATCTACCTGAATAGCCATTCCAGCATGATCAAGGGCGCTAAACCATGCAGAGGTCTTAGTCTTTACATCTAACCTTGGCAAGACAATACAAAATACGGTGTCAGGTCCATCCACACCATCTTGTTGAGAAGAAATTTGTGCGGCAAATTGTTTTAATGCATCTGCACCATCACGGCCAGGTCTACCCGTCGGAATGCGCAACTCAACCCAGCGCTTATCGCCAAACAATGACATCGTTTGACCTGCATTCATGAGGGTGCTCCAATCAAACCCTCGCTCCTGAACCATGACTTCACGATCCGTAAAACTCAATTTCTTTGCAGTTAAACGCAATTGGTCCATCGCCTCCATCATCAATAAGGGCTCATCGCCGCTAAAGACATAGAGAGGAAGCATAGTCCCACCACCATTTAATGATTTAAGGTGCATATGCAGGGCATCGACTTTAACCATACTGTCTC
>CAIMPQ010000015.1 GCA_903843315.1 uncultured beta proteobacterium | reverse complement strand
TTCTGTTACCTTCCCATGCTCCAGCTTGGCCCAGTAACCTAATGGCGGCTTTGGTACGCCGTACTGCTTGCACCACTTGCCAAGGGCCACATCGGAGAGTCCAATCCTCAGCGCAACCTTAGTGGCCGGCTCAGTCCATAAAAGTTCATACAACTCAGTGCGCGTATATGATTCTTTTTCCATCAGTAACTCCCTTCACAATATGAAGACAATTAAAGCAAATTGTAAGGATGGAATGTGGGGGTACTTTTGGGGGTACTTAGTGAAATTCGAACTCTTTTGACCTCTTCCAAGTGCCTGTATTTAGAGCGGAAAGTAGCTTTTAGTTCGATCTCCGCCGACCCACCATTTACTAGCCAGGCATTGAAATGGCTGCAACAAACCCCTTCTTCCTAACGGATTTAGGGGTTTTTTGTTGCCACCCTGGCTTACTCAGCCTCGATCGAAATGTGGTCGGGAACTAAATGCGCCTGATAGCGCTCATACATTTTTGTATATGCAGACTCTAGATGTTTAGTAAAAAGTGGTGTATTGAAAAGTGGCTGGGTAAGGCGGTTAGCATGCAAGCGATCTTTTATCTGCTGCAATTTTTGGGGATGATTAGCCAACGCAATAGCGAGGCTCTCATACTCCTCCTGGGAAAACGTAATTAATTCATTAAGACCAATAGCGTTTAACAAGCTAGCAGCGACTCTTCCCGGAAAGGTATTGCCAACGCAAGTTAAAACCGGCAACTCAGCCCATAAAGCATCGCTTGCAGTGGTATGTGCGTTGTAGGGAAGGGTATCTAAGAAAAGGTCTGCCACTTGATGCCTCGCTAGATGTTCGGGAAGAGGCAACCTAGAGGCAAAAATAATTCTATCTGGTGAAATACCACGCTTGAAAGCCTCAGCCTTCAGGTTTCTGACTGCGGGAGCATTATCTTCAATTAACCAAAGAACGCTTCCGTCCACTGCTTTGAGAATTCTCATCCAGCCATCAAAAGTTTCCGGTGTAATTTTGTAATTATTGTTAAAGCAGCAAAAAATAAATCCTGATTCAGGTAATCCCAATTCCTTTCTTGAGAATTTCTGATCTGCAATTATCCGCTTGGAGTCATTTGCCTGATAGGTATTCGGGAGATAGGCAATTTTTTCAGAATAAAACGGGCGGCTCTCGGGGGGGATAACAAGAGAATCCGCAATGAGGTAATCCATATACTCCGCACCTAGCGTTCCCGGAAAACCAAGGTAATTTACCTGAATAGGGGCAGCGTGATGTGCAAAAATGTTTTGCCGAGCCTCCCCAAAGTACCCATTTAAGTTAATCAAAATATCAATCTTCAAATCCTGAATTAACTCGATAACTGATTGATCCGTCATAGAGCTAATATCAATCATCTCCTTAAAAGCTTTTTCCATTCTAGGGCGCAACCGACCGCCATCATTCCAGCCATTATCTAAGGCGTAGACCTCGAAATGGCTTTGATCATGGCACTCATAGACACCCGTCATCAAAACAGAGGTGGCTTGATCTCTAAACTCCCCACACAAATAAGCAATTCGAATTTTTCGCTCGCCAGACTCTATGGATTTAATAGAGTTCACTTTAGTTGCTGGAAATCTTGTTTCAACAAATATTTTTGCTGCTAATAAAAGATCGCTTTCTGACCTAGAAATTCCCTGGAAGCCAAACGGCTCAACGACCTTTTCAAGATTGCGTAAGTCTTGCTGTACTTTTAAATACAAACCCTCTAAATCCTGCCAGTCACAGATAAGCATTTTGTAATGTTGAATAATTCCCAATAAAAAAGGCTCAGTGGGCCGAAGCTGATAGGCTGTGATGTAAGCACACAAAGCGTCTTCATAACGCTTTAATTCGCCGCAAATCTTACCCTTATTAAACCAAGCCTCCATTAAATCTGGCTTGAGTTCTAAGGCCCTTTCATAGCAAGCCAGTGCTTCCTCACGTTGACGTAGGTTATCTAGACTTCTGCCGTAATTAAGCCATGCATCTTGATTACTGGGGTCTAATTCAACCGCCTTGAGATGGTGCTTAATGGCTTCTTGATCTTTTTGTAGAGAGGAAAACGCTTTTGCAATATTAAAATGAAGCAGCGGGTTATCTGGGGTAATTTCTAAGCACTGATTCAGAAGAAGCAAGGCATCTTCTGGTCGGCCTTGCATGCCACAAACGATTCCCATCAAATGCAAAGCATCTGGATTATTAGAGTCCAACCGAATAATCTCTTTCAGAAGAAGCTCGGCTTCATCTAATTTATTTAACTGTAAAGCGTCGAAGACTTTTTGGAGCATTTGGAAGCTTAAGTTTATTTTGGAATAATTTTAAAGCTATTTAGGCTGATGCCAAACGCCATAGAGAGGTAATTTCTGCAGAACGGGCTTTGTACAGAGCATTTTCCTGATCAAATACCTTTTGATGTGTAGGTTTAGTATCTAAGCGCCCAAGAACCTTCAATCCTGCATTCTGAATCCAAAGAAGCAGCTCTGCTCTGGTTCGCAAACCTAAGTGTTCAGCCAAATCAGAAAGAATGAGCCATCCTTCACCGCCCATGAGCAAATGATCTTTCAGATTTTCCAGAAAGCCTTTTAACATCTGGCTCTCAGGGTCGTATACAGCGTGCTCTAAAGAAGAGCTGGGTCTTGCTGGCAACCACGGCGGATTACAAACAATCAGTGCCGCTTTCTCTTCTGGGAAGAGATTCGTTTTCAGAACTTCAATCTGAGAGGATAGGCCTAAGCGTGCAATATTTTCTTTGGCGCAAGCAATTGCGCGATCGTCAAGATCGGTTGCAATAATCTGTTTGATTTCTCGCATTGCCAATACCACTGAGAGCACCCCAGTACCCGCGCCAATATCAAAGGCAATGGAATTTTTTTGAATGGCGCTTGGCAGAGGTGCCTTGAGAACCAATTCAATATATTCCCCGCGGATCGGTGAGAACACGCCGTAGTGTGGATGGATGCGGATCTCTTCATCATCCCTAGCTAAAACCGGCACACCCTTCTTGCGCCACTCGTGAGCGCTAATGACGCCAAGCAATTCCCGGAGCGAAATGACATAAGGCTCTGTCTGCTCCCCATAAGCCTCGAGGCAGGCTTGAGAAACATCCGGCGCACGTCTTAATGGGATCGTGTGATCAGCATTAATTTGAATGAGAACCATCCCCAGTACGCGAGCACGTTGTGATTGCGCAAGACGATGAAGATTGAAGATATCTAAAGGACTTTTGGCTTTCTCTTTTACAACCCTATCAACTCTAGTGGATTTCTTGGAGGGTTTATCAACCCTTCTCACTAAAGCTTGTAAGAGTTGCCTCGCATTCTGAAAGTCGCCCCGATAGAGCATTGCAGTACCTTCACACGCTGATCGATAGGCCAGATCTGCTGTTAAGGTGTCGTCAGCAAGAATGACTTTTTGGTGAGGTTTAATAGCATTTTCTGAATGCCATCTTGCACTACCGGATTTACCAACCTCATCCCAATGAATCATCAAGAGATCACAAAGCGATTATTTTGATAATCATCAATGGCCTGTTCAATTTCTGCGCGCGTATTCATTACAAAGGGTCCATGCTGAACAATAGGTTCATGTAAAGGCTTTGCTGCTAGAACAATAAATTGGGCGCCCAAACTACCAGCTTTGGTTTTGAGGCGATCACCGTCGCCAAGCACAATAGCGGCCTGCTTAGGAACCGCTCTCATGGGACCACCCACTTCAAGCTCACCCTCGTAAATATAGATAAAAGCGTTGAGCTCTTGAGGAATCCGATGCGCAAATTCTGCGTTGGGTGGCAGATGAACATCCAAGAATAGCGGTGCAGTAGTAATGCCTTGGATTGGGCCGGTAATACTCTCGCCCTCATTCTCAAAGGCACCTGCGATGACTTTTACTGCGCCACCATTTGGCAGAGATATCTTTGGAATATTTTCTGCTTGTATATCCAGATATCCGGCAGCTTTCATCTTCTCATTTGCTGGCAAATTGATCCACAACTGAAAACCGCGCATAGCGCCACTGTCCTGCTGAGGCATTTCTGAATGAATAATCCCGCGTCCTGCGGTCATCCACTGGACACCACCTGTCTTGAGATGACCTTGGCTACCGAGATGGTCTTCATGCAGCATATGCCCTTCAAGCATGTACGTGACAGTCTCGAAACCCCGATGCGGATGCGCAGGAAATCCTGCAACATAGTTATTAGGATCATTTGATGAAAACTCATCCAACATCAAGAAGGGATCTAATCTGACTTGTTGCTGGCCGCCAAGGCTACGGCGCAGCTTCACACCCGCACCATCTGAAGTGGCTATGCCCGGTATTACGGTCTGAATATTGCGGATCATTAATTCATCAAACCGGTGGATGATCTTCTGGGTTAACGTCCAAAGCAATTAAGAAACGAGACACCATGTTGTAAGCGGCAATGACTGATACCAACTCAACGGTATCGGTACTACCCAATTCTTTTTGCAAACGTTCCATTAATTCAGGATCGACTTTGATATTACGCGTCATCTGAAACGTTAAATCAGCAGCATCGTTTTCAGTTTTCGTGAATATAGTCTTTGGGAAAATGGCCTGACCAATCAAGCGCAGGCCTTGAACTTGCTCTTCAGTTCCGCCCGCCTTGATAAAAGGGGGTGCATGATGAAAAAACTCATACTCTGCCCCATTGAGAACTGCGACACCACACATCGCCAACTCCCGTAGCTTTGGGTCTAAAGAGAGATTATTACGAATTTCACCAATAAAGTGATTCCAGCCTTTTGCAATCGGTACGCTATGTAAAAGCATCCGGTCTAAATTAATGAACTGACCACCACGCCTTTTACGAATAGCTGAAACCAGCTCCGCTGGTTCTGCTAAATCCATTGGTTGATAGGGGATTAAACGTTCAGACATATACACTTTCTACTGACTGGTTTCTTTAATGTTGTTCTCAATGACGAACTTGCCCCAAATACCAATTTGTTTGCCAATAAATTCGCGAGCAGTTTCAGGTGTGCCGCCAACAATTTCAATTCCTTGAGATTTAAACTTCTCAGCCACTGCTGGAGTCTTCAATGCTTTATTTAACGCCTTGTTCATTGAATCCACTATTGCAGGGGAAGTTTTGCCTGGGGCTAGTACTGCCCACCAAGCTGGAGCACTAAAGCCAGGAAAGCCACTTTCAGAAACCGTAGGGACGTTAGGTAAACCTGGGACCCTTTTAGATGTAGTAATGACCAAGGGAATTACACCGCCGCTCTCAATATGGGGTTTGACCAAAAATTCTGACCCGATTGCCAACTGTACTTGTCCGCCTAATACATCCTGCATTAAAGGGCCACCGCCGCGATAAGGAATGTGATTCCAATCAAAGCCTGCTTGCTTGGCTAAGCGGGCCATCGCTAAGTGACCCAAGCTTCCAATGCCAATCGAGCCATAACTAAATGGCTTACCTGCTTTAGACATCTCTACCAATTGTTTAAAACTCGTAATGCCAGAATTCTTGCTTGCTACCAGCACCATCGGAGAAGTACCCACCAAAATGACAGGTGCAATATCTTTAATCGTGTCATAGGGAAGTTTGTCTTTCAGACTGGGATTTACACCATGGGTATCGAATACCACCGCAAAGGTATAGCCATCAGGATCAGATCTTGACATTGCTGAAGTACCAATGACTCCAGAAGCTCCGCCAATGTTTTCAACAATCACGTTTTGCTTTAATTCAGCTTGTAAGGCGGGCGCTAAAACACGTGCCACTTGATCAACGGATCCACCAGGCGGGAAAACAGCAATCAGGCGAATGGGTTTTTGGGTAGGCCAAGTGCCTACACCACCAGATTGGGCCATCACAATACTGCTGCCCCCTATAGTTAATATCGCTAGAAGTAGGGCTCTTTTGGCCATTTTTACTAAAAACCGCATGGGTTGTCTCCTTTAGTTAAGACCTCAAGATTACCACCCCCATGGTCTATTTGCTCGATAATGCTGGGGTAGCTTGATGAGAGAAAAAATGAAGTCGATTTTGAATATTGCCGCCTATTTATTTGTCAGCCTTGATGAACTGCCAGAGTTGCGCGCCAAAATGCTGGATGAATGCAACAGTCGCGAACTGAAAGGCACGATTTTGCTCACGGGTGAAGGTATAAATCTGTTCTTGGCTGGAAAAGAGGCTGAGTTGCGCGGCTTTCTCGATTGGGTACGGGCAGACCCGCGCTTCAAACCTCTCGAAGCAAAAGAAAGCTGGTCTAAAGATCAACCATTTAAGAAAATGTTGATCAAAATCAAAAATGAAATCATTCGCATGAATCACCCCGCGATTCAACCTAAAGAAGGTCGCGCGAATTTCATCTCTCCTAAAAAGTTACAGGAATGGCTTGATCGTGGTACAGACGACTTAGGTCGTCCTGTGGTGATGGTGGATACCCGTAATGCATTTGAAGTCGATTACGGCACATTCGAAAATGCCCTGCATTTCAATATTGAAAAGTTCACTGAATTCCCTCAAGCAATTAACGCCCATAAGGAAGAGTTGATGGACAAAACTCTAGTGAGTTTTTGTACCGGCGGAATTCGTTGTGAAAAATCTGGCCTCTACATGAGGGAAATTGGGATGCAACATACCTACCAACTAGAGGGCGGCATCTTGAAATACTTCGAAGAAGTTGGCTCCGCACATTACAAAGGGAGTTGCTTTGTATTTGACGAGCGCGAAGCCCTTGAACCCAATCTTGACTCGATTCCGCTTGAAAACTCCATCCGGAAAAAGCTAATAGCTGGTTAGGTCCAAATTAAGCAGATTTACCCACTAGAGTCATGTGCTCAACAAGCGGGGGTTTGACAAAAAAAGGCCCGACGATTGCTCGCCAATCAGCAAACGCCGCAGAACCCCGAAAATCAACTGTGTGACTCTCCAAGCTATCCCAATAAATCAGCAGCAAATAACGAGATGGGCTTTCTATACTGCGGTTTACCTTATAACCCTTAAAGCCCTTTGCCTTTGAGATAACCGTCTCCACTCCCCGCAAAATAGCCTCTTCGAACTCTTTGTTTTTGCCTGGGTCAATTTCTATGTCGCAATGCTCCAAAATCATCGGGTTTCCTTAGTCAAAATAGATCTGACATCAATAGTAAACTTACTCTCTAAAGCGGTACATTAAAACAAAACAATAATCCGGACCAGAGACATGTCTAAAGCTTCCAATCGGCCAAAGCCGATTTTTTTGCCATCCTTGATCGCCTTTCTAGCTGTGCTTATCAGCTTAAGCGCTCAGGCTCAGTCCGCGGTCCCTGCTTATCCCGTCAAGCCCATTAAGCTCATAGCCCCCGTAGCTGCAGGTGGGGGTTTAGATAATATTGCCCGCGCAGTGGCAGAAAAACTATCACGCTCCCTTGGCCAGACAGTCGTGGTAGAAAACATGGGTGGTGGTGGTGGCGCCATTGCCTCTCAAGCCACAGCTAAGGCACCAGCAGATGGCTACACCTTAATGATTGCGTACGTAGGCACCCACGGAACCAATCCAGCGGTTCGGAAACTTCCTTACGATGCAATAAAAGATTTCACGCCAATCGGCATGATTGGCGCAACACCAAACGTACTCATTATTAATCCCGAGTTACCCATCAATAACTTTAAAGAGTTTGTAGATTACGCCAAAAAAAATCCTGCTAAATTAAGTTATGGTTCTGCTGGTCCGGGAACGCTTACTCACCTCGGCATGGAACAATTGAAGTTGGCTGCCGGTATTTTCATGGTGCACGTACCCTATCGTGGCGTAGGTCCTGCATACACCGATCTTTTGGCCGGTCAAACTCAAGCCATGTTCCCCACCCTCTTTGCTGCCCTACCGTATATCAATACCAATCGCGTTCGTGGCTTAGCGCTTACTGGCGCCAAACGAAGCCCGGCTGCGCCAAGTATTCCCACTTTCAAAGAGTTGGGTTACAACGGCTTTGATGGCCAACAATGGTATGGCTTAGTTGGACCTGCCAATCTTCCACCTGCCATCGTGACAAAATTAAATGTGGAGCTGAATAAGGTGCTTGCACTACCGGACTTCTCCGAAAAAATGACTAGTGAAGCGATGACGCTAATGCCAATGACGCCTCCTCAATTCACCAACTACATCAAAGAAGATATCGCACGCTGGGCAAAAGTAGCCAAAGATCGCCATATCGAAATTGATTAAATTCATCTTCATTGCACCTTTCATCACTCAATCTCAATCCTAGGAAATCCCATGTCCCACGCGATCGCTGCAGCAGCTGACCTCAATGCACCCCCAGTCACCAAAATATTGGCTGAGTTTGTTACCTCACACCCAAGTCAGGGATGGACAGCCGAAGTAGATCATGAAGCACACCGGACATTTTTAAATTGGCTCGGTTGTGCTATCGGTGCAGCAAACCATGAAAGCGTGGAATCTTCGTTGGCTGCTATTCGTGAATTCCAACCAGCTCCTCAAGCAAGTATTTTGGGGCGTAAAGATAGGGTGGATATGGGGGGTGCTGCTTTAATTAACGGCATCAGCTCACACACATTTGACTTTGATGACACTCACCTGAAGACGGTGATCCATCCTGCTGGCCCAGTTGCCTCTGCCATCCTGGCACTGGGCGAACATATCAATGTCAATGGCCGTCAAATCATTGATTCCCTCATACTAGGAATCGATGTTGCTTGTCGGGTTGGAAATGCAATGTACCCAGACCACTATCACCGTGGCTGGCATATTACCGGCTCCACCGGAATGCTTGGATCCGCTGCAGCTTGTTCACGTCTAATGGGTCTTGATCTCCAAAAAACAATTATGGCGTTAGGTATTGCCGCCTCTCAACCGGTTGGTATGCGCGAGCAATTTGGCACTATGACTAAACCATTTCACCCGGGTGGTGCAGCACGCGCTGGGCAACTTTCCGCACTCTTGGCTAAGCATGGCTTTACTGCCAGCCCTAAAGCGCTCGAAGCCGGTCGTGGCTATATGCAAACAGTCTCAACAAAGTGTGATTGGTCAGAGATTGATCGTGCACTGGGTAAATCATTTGAAATTTCGCTCAATACTTATAAGCCATTTGCTTGCGGAATTGTGATTCATCCAGCGATTGATGCGTGCGCGCAATTGCGCGCACAAGGAGTAAAAGCAGAAGATGTAGAGCGCATTGAATTGCGCGTTCATCCTTTAGTGCTTGAATTAACCGGCAAGAAAACACCTAAAGATGGTCTTGAAGGCAAATTCAGCGTGTATCACGGATGTGCTGTTGGTCTGATTTTTGGCCAGGCAGGTGAAGGCGAATATGCGGACGATATCGTAAACCGCCCAGATGTGGTGGCCTTGCGGGCTAAAGTCAATGCCACCACTGATACTTCTATCAGCGAAGCCTCGGTTGATGTTAAGGCGATATTGAAAGACGGTAAAGAAGTTCATATCTTCGTGAAGAATGCCATTGGCTCTGTTGAGAATCCAATGAGCGATACCAACTTAGAGCAAAAATTTACTAGCCTTGCAGAACCTATCATCGGCTCAGAAAAAACCCGCCAACTCATTTCCGCTCTCTGGAAATTGGGGCAAGCTTCTGATCTCAAACAAATTCTCAGTCTTTGTACTCCCGATTAAATTCATTAGAAAGTATTCCAATCTATGGCTTCATTACCAAACATTGTCATTCTGGGTGATTATGAACGCACCCTTCGTCGCTTCTCCCATTGGGAAAAGCTGGATCAACAAGCCAATATCACCATTCATCATGAGCCTTTACGCGATGAAGCACTTTATGAAGCCGTGAAGGACGCCGATGCAATTGCTATTGTCAGAGACCGCTCACCTTTTAATGAAGCAATGATTGCGCGCTTACCGAAGCTCAAGTTTTTCATGTTTACGGGTGAGCGCAATGGCACGCTTGAAGCCTCCGCACTCATTTCAAGAAATATTCCGATTGCCTGTTCACCTGGCGGACCCTCAAAAGAAACTACTGCAGAACTTACTTGGGCTTTAATTTTGGGGGCATCAAAGCGCCTGATCGAAGAAAACAAACTTATTTCTGCTGGAGGATGGCGCGATACTTTTTCCGTCCTGCCAATGCTTTCTGGTGAGAGATTAGGTGTAATGGGTCTTGGCGCTATTGGTAGTCGTGTTGCCCGTGTTGGCCTAGCCTTTGGCATGGAAGTGGTGACCTGGAGTCCGCGAATGACCCCTGAACGTGCTGCTGCCGAAAATGCTACATCCGTTAGTCTTGAAGAGTTACTGAAGACATCAAAAATCGTCACGATGCATTTAGTAGCAGGCCCTGGAACCAAAGGACTTATCAGCGCGGATCAATTAGCCTTGATGCGCCCTGACTCCCTTTTAGTGAACACCTCGCGTGCTGCCCTCATTAATATGACCGATCTACAAAAAGCACTCTCTGCTGGTAGACCTGGTCAAGCAGCTGTCGATGTATTTGATGTTGAACCTCTCCCAGAAAAAGATCCATTGCGCAACACACCCAATCTTTTAGTGACACCGCATCTTGGATTTATTGCGGAACCTATTTTTGATAGCTTTGCCAAAGGCATTACAGAAACCCTAGAAGCATGGTTGGATAACAAGCCAGCACCTCACCCATTTAAACCCCAATAACCCCCAGACCCCCAGCAATTTTGAAAACACTCACCCCCAAGCAACTCTTCATTAGTTTTAGCAAGATTGGTATGTCTGGCTTTGGAGGCGTTCTTCCTTGGGCTAGACTTACCCTGGTTGAGCGTGACAAAATTTTAACTTCGGAAGAATTCAGCGCAATTTTAGGAATCTGTCAAATTGTTCCAGGTCCAAATATTATGAATCTGGCTGTTTGTATAGGCTCTAGATTTGGGGGTGCCAGGGGCGCACTCGCTGCAACCCTTGGCTTATCTTTGGGGCCCATTGCGATTGTTTTATGCCTGGCCCTTCTATATGAGCACTTCAGTTATCTTGAATCCGTTAAGGGACTTCTTCGCGGCATTTCCGCAGTTGGTGTTGGCTTAATAGCTTCAACTGGCTTTAAGATGCTGCGGGATGAGTTACGCTATCCAGCGATGTTTTTAGTGGTAGCTCTAACAATCATTGCCGCAGCAGTGTTTCATTTGGGTTTAGGCTATGTTGTCCTACTTGTTTCCCCAATAGCGATCTTCTTAGCAAGAAAAAAGGCTCAGGCTCTATGAGTATTTTGGTTAGCCTTTTCTTAAAACTCTCCGCCTTTTCGCTCGTTGCCTTTGGAGGTGTAAATGCCATCTTACCCGTCTTATTTAATCTAGCTGTCAATCAAGAGCATTGGATTGATGTCCAGACATTTTCCGATTACTTTGCAATCGCTCAGGCTGCACCTGGCCCGAACTTTATGACAGTTACCTTAATTGGTTGGCATATTTATGGGGTATTTGGTGCGCTTCTCGCTACATTTGCAATAGCGTGGCCATCGTCCATTCTGATTTACTTCTTACAGCGCTTCATCATGGGGATGAAAAATCCATTAAGCAAAAAAACCATTCAATATTCTGCAGCGGCTCTTGCGATTGGTCTAGTCCTATCCTCCGCATGGGAAATTTCCTTACACATCAATCAGAGTCTACCGGCCTACTTATTGACGATTGGCACAATTGCGATTACCTTCTTTACACGTTGGCACCCTCTTTATCTCATCGTCATTGGCGGAGCTTTAGGGGCCCTAGGATTTATCTAAAAAGTTTTCAGAGGATTGAGATGCAACTGATAAAAAACCTATCTATTTTTCTATTGAGTTGCGTGACTATTTTGGCCTCTGCCGCTTTGGCTCAAACCAACTACCCCAATAAGCCGATTAATTTCATCGTGCCTTATGGTGCCGGTGGTAGCGCAGACTCTCGTAGTCGTCAGATTGCTCAAAAAATGAGTGTCATTCTCAAGCAGCCTATTGTGATCGATAACAAACCTGGCGCTGGCGGCAATATTGGCACAGAGTTTGTTGCGCGAGCTGCACCAGATGGCTACACCATTGGCATGGGCAACTTTGCCCCCATGGCAGTCAATAAAACATTGTTTGGTAATTTACGTTATGACCCTGAAGCCGATTTAAGCCCTGTGATGTTGGTTGAAAAGGGCCCGCTCGTTCTAGTAGTCAATCCAAACTCTTCCTATAAAACAATTCAGGATATTGTGAATGCAGCAAAAGCAAAGCCAGGCGTTTTGACTTTTTCATCGGGAGGCATTGGTGGAAGTCATCAGCTATCTGCTGAGTTATTTGAGCTCAATGCGGGCATTAGTATGATTCACGTGCCATACAAAAGTGGTTCAGCTGCGCTAACGGACTTGATGGCAGGAAACGTTGACCTGATGTTCGACCAAATGTATTCAGCTGTACCCAGCATCAAAGCAGACAAACTACGCCCCATAGCCATTACCAGTAAAAAACGCTCGCCATTGCTGCCGAACGTTCCTAGCTTTGCAGAGCTTGGCTATCCAAAAGTAGAGGTGCTGAATTGGCAAGGCTTGATCGTGCCAAAAGGCACGCCAAAAGCAATTATTGATCAGTTAAATGCAGCAGCCAATGAAGCTCTTAAAGATCCTCAGCTCAGGGAACTCATGCTCTCACAAGGCAATGAAATCGGAGGGGGAAGCCCCGCAGAATTTGCGGCTTTGATCAAAGCAGAAGCGGCTAAATGGAGCGCTGTAGTTAAAAGCGCCAACATCAAACCTGAATAACATTTACTTTAGGGCTTGATAAGTCAGAATACCCAAATAGGTTAATGCGAGAGAGCCAAATAAGTTGAGCAGTGCAGTGCCAAATGCCCAGGTCAATTCTCCACGCTGCATAAAACCAATCACCTCTGCAGAGAAACTGGAGAATGTGGTTAGACCGCCTAAGAAGCCCGTTACAACCAAGAGCTTCCACTCAGGTGAGAGATGCGGATTGTTACCAAAAAAGGCAACGGCTAGCCCCACTAAGTAGCCACCAACCATATTCGAAATAAAAGTTCCCAATGGCAAAGAGGAAGCAATACCCGCTGTTGAGAAATTAAAGCCAGCCCTTAATAAAGCGCCGAAACCAGCACCAAAGAAGATTGCAAAGATGGGTAGCCACATAATATTGATTTATTGAATTGAAAAACCGAGCATGCTGATAGAACTCATTTCGATACCATCAGTATAGATTTTGACATGCTCGCCCTCTTCTTGTAATGCTAGGGTATATAAAGCCGGCCAATAGTGCTCAGCAGTGGGGATAGATAAATGAGCTGGGTCGCCATACTTTTCCCAGTCAATCAGTGGCTCGTGATGGTTGGCATAAATCTGGGAAGTAAAGAAATCATTGAAGTCTTTAGCCCAGGGATAGGGTTCTGCGTCTTGCTGCCAATGAATAGTACGCAAGTTATGCACTACATTACCGCTGGCGAGGATCAAAATATTTTCATCGCGCAAAGGGCGTAATTGCTTGGCTAACTCATAATGCTGGCGTGCTGACATGGAGCCGTCTAGACTCAATTGCACTACTGGAACATCTGCATCTGGGTACATGTACTTCAAAACAGACCATGCGCCATGATCAATACCCCACTCATTCTCTTCAAGAACGATAGGGACGTTTAATAATTCTTGGACACGATCGGCTAGTGCTGGACTGCCAGGCGCTGGATATTGAATCTCAAACAACTCCTGCGGAAAGCCGCCAAAGTCGTGGATCGTTTTGGGTTTTGACATGGCAGTAACCCACACCCCTCGGGTAACCCAATGCGCCGAAATAAGCAATATGGCATCTGGGCGCTTCAATGATTTACTCAGATCAGCCCATGCCGTCGTATAACGGTTGGGTTCGATGGCATACATAGGACTGCCATGGCCAGCGAAAACAGCAGGTTGGCGCTGGCTAGTCATTAATACGGATTAGCCGAATACGAAACCAGTATGAGCTGCTACCAATGCAAACAAAATCGCCAAACTTGTAGCGGCGGCCAACATGACAACCAAAGTAAGGATCTTTTTGTTAATTTCTTCTTTAGATTCGTTATGCCATTCGTTCATGCTAAATCCTCTGTAAATACATTAATTAGTGGGGTAATTATCCACTATCGCCCGCGACCGGCCTTGCGCATCATGGCTTTTCCGCCCCCGAAGCCTGCTTGAGGCCTTCCCGCAGGTCCTGATGGGCCTTTTGGGACTGGTGGACGTGCTGGGGGCTTAGCTACTACTGGCTTAGCTGGGTTCTTTGGATCGGGTTTTTTATCGTCAGTCACTTTTTTGCTCCTATGGATATCATATTGCCATGATTACTGACTATTCTATCCAAGCTGTTGCAATTAATGCGATTCCTCTGATTTTCGCTATTACGATCCATGAGGCAGCCCATGGCTATGCAGCCCGTAAATTTGGTGATAACACCGCCTATATGCTCGGTAGAGTCACCCTGAACCCAGTCAAACATATTGACCCGGTGGGAACCATCCTGATTCCCCTAGCTCTTTTATTGACAGGATCACCATTTCTTGTGGGCTATGCAAAACCAGTGCCAGTGAATTTTGGCCGGCTTAGAAACCCCAGAATTGATTCAATTTGGGTCGCCCTAGCGGGCCCTGGATCTAACTTTATTCAAGCCTTCATTTGGGCGGTATTGCTCATTTGTTTACTGGGTTTTGGCATTAATGAAAAGTTTTTCATCTCCATGTCGCAAGCGGGAATTACCTGGAACATCGGCTTGCTTGTTTTTAATCTCTTTCCGTTGCCGCCGTTAGATGGAGGCCGCATTCTTTCCAGCCTTCTTCCAGCCCGCCAATCCATTGCCCTGGGCAAGCTAGAACCCTGGGGATTTTTTATCGTTCTGGCGCTAGTCTTCACTGGAATCATCGGCAGTCTATGGATGGAACCATTGATGGCTTTCTTCAAGTGGGTTATCTATCTTTTCACTATTCCACTTCAGATGATCTTCGGGGCCTAGCTTAAGCAAAAGACATTATTCTCAGGTATGCTAATCAAAGCCATTTTGCCCAGCCGGCCCATTTGATCATTTCATTAAAAGGAGTTTTTATGAAAGTACAAAAAATTATTCTTACGACCTCCGCTGCAGCGTTAGCTATTAGCGCAGGTATTGCTTTTGCTCAGTTTCAAAAACCTGAAGATGCAATTAAGTATCGTCAAAGTGTATTTACTGTAATGAGTAATTCCTTTGGAAAAATTGGCGCCGTTGTCAAAGGTGAAGTTCCTTATAACAAAGATGAGGTGGCAAAGAACGCGGCCATTGTGGCGATGATGTCCGGCTTGCCATGGCAGGCATTCGGACCAGGCACGGAGGGTGGCAAGGCCCAATCTGAGGTTTGGTCAGATGGCGCTAAATTCAAAGCAGCTTCTGAAAAAATGCAGTTGGCTGTAGTAGATCTAAACAAAGCGGCTCAGTCAGGCGATTTGGAAAGTATTAAGAAAGCCTTTGGCACTGCTGGTGCAGCCTGTAAAGGCTGTCATGATGATTTTAGAAAGAAATAATTATTGAGTAATGAAATAACCCACTACTACCGCAATCACGCTCAACAGAAATAGAGCTAATCCGCGCTGTAGACCTCCATCTTTGGAGGCGCGACCCAAGTCAGAAGGCAAGTAATTTGCTTCCTCGCTTGGGTCAATTTCTTTATCACCATCTAACATGGGTTTCACTAGATTCTTTCCTTTGTATTTTTTGTAATAAATAATTGCTGCAATATGAATTGCAATCAAGGTATAAATCACCACTTGATTGGCATCATGAATTCTTGATAGAAGTGATACGGTTGAATTCGATACATACTTTGCAAATGGTCCCTGAAAAGCAATCTCATCATCGACAAATAAACCCGTACTCACTTGAACGCTTAAGGCAAACAATAGAGCAAATACCGAAAGAGCGCCCAAGGGATTGTGTCCTAGATATTGAGGTCCCTGACCCTGAAGATAATTGAGTAATCCCTGGCGCGTTGGAAAGAATGACGCAAAACGAGCGTGCGTTGAGCCAATGAAGCCCCAGATGATCCGAAATACCAGTAAGGTCAAAATGCAATATCCAAAACGGGCATGCCACTGGATTGCGTTCCCGCCAAGATTGACACTAATCAAACTACCAGCGATACAGAACACCAATAGCCAGTGAAATAGACGGATCGGTAAATCCCAGACACGGATTAATTTCTTCATGCCATCAGAATAAAGCAAAGCAACGCCTTATTGAATTTCTGGTAAATCTTTTTGAATGATTTTTAAACCATCCCTCAATGCATCTTGATAACGTTTACGCTCAGCTTGAATGGTTTCTGCAGTCCAAGGAAAAAAACCTTCTCCCGTTTTCATGCCAAATTTTCCACTGGCTACGCGCTCGCTTAAGCACTTTGCAATAGTGGGCGAGTTATTTAAGGAGGGGTAAATCGTAGTTCCGCCAGCGGCATGAATCTCGAGTCCCGCATGATCTCTCTGCATTGCTGGGCCAGCTGCGATGTAGCGAAAACCAAAACCGAAACGCACCGCCTTATCAATATCCTCTAGACTGCAAATCCCGGCGTCCACCATTGAAAAGGCTTCGCGCGATAAAGCATGTTGCAAACGGTTTGCCAAAAATCCCGGTAAATCTTTTTTGACTGTGACGGGAACCATGCCACAGGCTGTCATTAATCTTGAAAGGCTCTCACCAACCATCGGCGAAGTTTTTTCCCCATAGACGACCTCCACACAAGGAACTAAATGCGCGGGCATGAAGAAATGCAAACCAATCATACGCGCAGCTGTTTTTAATCCATTTGCAATTTGGCTAATCGGAAAGCTAGTGCTATTACTAGCTAAGACAGCTTCTGGTTTTGCATACTTCTCCAATTTTGCAAATAATTCCTGTTTGATATCGAGACGTTCTGGTACGCACTCAATCACCAAGTCGATATCAGTCCAATCAACCTCTTCTAATGAGCCAGCGACCGTTAATAGATGAATGCGATGCTCATAACCGAGCTCGGTCATCGTGTTAACAAAGTAATCAGGTAATAAAGCTCGGCGCTCAGTCGTTAACTCTACGACCTGGACGGCACAACCACCTCGAGCACAAACCGCTGCTACGTCAGCTCCCATCGTGCCGCCGCCGACAATAACTACTTTAGTTTCAGCTGGGGTAAACAACATAACAAATTCTCCTAAAGGGGCAGACTTTTCTTTAAAAATCCACATACAATGAGATCATTATTTCAATAAAAAACATAGTGAGACATGATCCCCGTCAATTCGGTGCTACAGGTCGGGCATTTCCCTGAAATTATGCAGGCGGAAATTGATCGACGCTTTACCCCCACTCGCCATCTTGATCCCCAAGCTCCAGCACCAGCTGGAAACTTTGAGGCGATTTTGATTCGCTCCAATACCAAGCTGCCTGAAGCTCTGGTAAAGCAAATTCCGAGCATCCGCCTGGTAGCCACCTGTGGTGTAGGTTACGACAATCTCCCCCTGACTTACTTAAAACAACATGGCATTAAGGCCACTAATACTCCGGGGGTGTTAAATGATGCCGTCTGTGAATTAGCCATCGGGATGATGTTTGGGCTTCTTCGCTCTCTTCCTGAAGCGCAGGAATATGTCAAAAGTCTCGCATGGTCTCAGGCCCCATTTAAGCTCACCACCACTCTAGCAGGCAAACGTGTTGGTATTGCAGGAATGGGACGCATAGGACAAGACTTAGCAAAACGGCTTGAACCTTTCAAGGTTGCCATCGCTTACTCAGGGCCCAACCCAAAACCTCTGCCTTATACGCACTATGTCAGCGTCAAAGATTTGGCCAAGAACTGTGATGTTCTCTTTCTGGCATGTCCTGCTACCCCAGACACTGATAGGATGATTAATGCAGAGGTGCTTGAGGCTCTGGGGGCCACTGGATACCTGATTAATATTGCCCGCGGTAGCGTGATCGATGAAACCGCTCTTTTATATGCACTGCAGCATAAAAAGATTGCTGGCGCTGCCCTAGATGTATTCGACAATGAGCCTAATCCCAATACTGCTTTTTTATGTCTCGATAATGTTTTACTAACCCCACATATTGGAAGCGCTACCGCAGAAACACGGATAGCCATGACCAATTTAGCCGTAGATAATTTAGAAGCTTTCTTTACACACCAACCACTTCTCTCAGAAGTGCATCATTAAAACGGAGTCAGCATGACCATTTCCTTACATCCTTCCACTTTGCCAGCGGTGTTGTCGCCAGTAATAACCCCGTTCACAGCAGACGGCAGCCCAGATGAGCAAAAGCTGCTAAAGCAATGTAAATGGTTAGAGGCAAATGGAGTTGGTCAGGCGGTTTTTGGCACTAACTCAGAAGCAAACTCGATGTCAGCTCCACAAAAAATGCACGCCTTAACTGCCTTAATTGAAGGTGGCTTAAATCCGGAGCACATGATGCCGGGTACTGGCGCCACTTCTATTCACGCAACCGTGAATATGACGGCGCATGCAGTCAACCACAAATGTGCTGGCGTATTAATGCTTCCGCCCTTCTACTACAAAGATGTCACTGACGATGGTTTGTTCGCTTATTTCTCTGAGGTGATTCAAAAAGTAGGCAGTGCTGCTTTACAAGTTTATATCTACAACATTCCACCCGTTACCAAAATCAACTTAAGCCTCTCATTACTGGAACGCCTAGCCAAAGAGTATCCAAAAACCATCGTGGGCATGAAAGATAGCTCGGGTGATTGGTCTTATACGGAATCCGTCATTAAGATGCTGGCTCCATCTGGCTTCCGCGTTTACGCAGGGAGCGAAGTGTTCCTAATGCGTGCTCTGCGTGCTGGTGGGGTTGGTTGTATCTCTGCTACCGCAAACGTCAATCCAAAAGCAATCGCTGACTTAGCTTCCCATTGGAGAGAATCGGATGCTGATGAGCGTCAAGCTAGCTTAGATCAGGTTCGTGGAATTTTTGCTCAGTATCAAATGATTGCCGGTATGAAAACAGCAGTCGCTCATTACACCAATGACCCTGAATGGTTAAGAGTGCGTCCACCACTGGTACAACTGAGCGCTGACCAACAAGCCAAACTATTGAGCGAGTTAAAAGCAATCAATTTCAGCATGCCTGGTCTGTAATTCAAAATCTTAAAAGAGAAACAGGAGACAAAATGAAACTATTAAAAATCATTGCCTTATCACTCAGCTTCTTATGGGTTAGCGCACACGCGCAGAATATCTCGATTGCTACTGGTGGTACTGGTGGGGTTTACTACCCAATGGGTGGTGGTCTTGCGGCAGTTCTATCCAGCAAGGTGCCCGGGATGTCGGCAACTGCTGAAGTTACCGGTGGCTCCGTTGATAATTTAAAGCTAGTAGGTACTGGCAAGCCATATGTTGGTTTTTCCATGGCCGATGCAGCAAAAGATGCACAAACTGGTGCTGATAAGTTTAAAGATAAGCCTGTTGATGTTCGCACCTTACTGATACTCTACCCAAACCTCATGCATGTCGCTACAGTTGAATCTACAGGCATTAAGACTATGAGCGACCTCAAGGGTAAACGTATTAGCACTGGCGCCCCAGGTAGTGCAACCGAAGTGATGGCGTTTCGTCTGCTTGAAGCGGCCGGTATCGATCCTAATAAAGATGTTAAACGTGAGCGTTTGAGTGTTGCCGAGTCCGTTAATGCTGTAAAAGACCGCAAGATTGATGCTTTCTTTTGGGTAGGTGGTTTACCAACCGCGGCTGTGACTGATTTAGCCAATAGCCCGGGCATGAAAATCGTTATGGTTGATACCTCAGCCGAGGTTCCCTCCATGAACAAAAAGTATGGAAACTTATATTTCCCATCTGTCATTACCAAACAGACCTATAGCGGGATGGCTAAAGATAACAATGTTGCTGCCGTTGCAAACCTATTAGTTGTGAATGCCACCATGTCAAACGACGAGGCATACAAAATTGTAAAGGCAATTTTTGATAATCAACTTGAGCTTGTTCGTTCCCATGCTGAATACAGGAACGTAAAACTAGAAAATCAGAAAGCGAATGCAACACCAGTTGCGTATCACCCTGGCGCTTTGAAGTACTTTAAAGAAAAAGGTATTAAAGTCAATTAAGTGACATTGGGGTGAGTTAATCTCACCCCTTCTGCATTATGGCGGCACATAAATATAAATATAGGTTGAGAGATGAATCAAAACGTTATCGATAATGAAACCCAAGAAAAACTAGACGCCTTCATTAAGCAAGAGGAAGGTGACTCTAATGACTACAAAGGCGCTTTGGCAATATTCATTACCTTGGTTGCGGTTGGCATGTCCTTGTTTCATCTCTACGCTGCCTACTCAATTGTTCCAACGCATCAATTACGTGTCATTCACGTTGCCCTAGTCTTATTTTTAGTGTTCTTAAGCTTCCCAATTGCTGCCCGCTTTAAAAATAGACTCATGTTTTGGGATGTCCTATTTGCCATCGGCTCAGTTGCAATTGCCTATTACATTCTGAGTGGCGGTGATGATTTCATGGACAGAAATACCGCCCCTAACCCAACTGATGTACTGGTGGGGATTGGCTTAATTGCTCTTATCCTGGAAAGTGTGAGAAGAACGAATGGCATGGTTTTGGTGATCGTTACGGCACTTTTCTTGCTTTATGCTCTTTTTGGCAACTACCTACCTGCACCATGGACGCATAAAGGCTATGGACTTGATCGTTTGGTTGGGTATATGTATATGACGCTTGAGGGTATTTACGGTACTGCAGTCGATGTATCTGCCACCTTAATTATTCTATTCACAATCTTTGGCGCCTTCTTACAATTTACAGGTGCAGGTAAATTCTTTATCGATTTCTCCTTTGCGGCTATGGGCGGCAAATCCTCTGGGGTTGGCAGAACGATTGTGCTGTCCTCCTTCTTGATGGGTGGCCCATCCGGTTCAGGCGTTGCTACGACCGTTACCGTAGGCTCAGTTGCAGCACCAATGCTAGAGAAGGTTGGTTACGAAAAGAATGCTGCGGGCGGTCTATTGGCTGCCGGGGGATTGGGTGCCATTATTTCGCCACCGGTTCTAGGTGCAGCTGCATTCTTGATCGCAGACTTCCTTAAGATTTCGTATTTAGATGTATTGCTCATGGCAACCATTCCAACCATCTTGTTCTATCTTGGTTTATTTGTCATGGTCGAAATTGACGTTCGCAAGTATGGAATGAAGAGTATTCACTTTGATACCGTAGAGAGCGCATGGCAATTAACCAAAAAATATTGGTTCCACTTCTTCTCGCTCATTTCCATTGTAGTGTTCATGATGTTTGGTTTCTCTCCAGTCATGTCGGTATTTTGGGCAACAGTGGTCTCAGCATTCTCAAGTATGTTACGCAAAGACACAGCCATTATTCCTTGGGCTTGGTTTAAAGGTAAAGAACCGATCCTCTCTGGACTCTATCACTCTAATCTCACAAAAGCGCTTGCTACAGGCTCAACGGGTGTTTTAGCAATTGCAGCTACCTGTGCAGGTGCTGGCTTAATCGTTGGCACAGTCACCTTAACCGGCCTCGGTCTTAAATTTAGCTCCATCGTCATTCAGTATGCAGGTGGCTCTTTATTACTCACTGCTATTTTTACCGCTTTAATTGTGTGGATCATTGGCCTCGCAGTGCCTGTAACAGCGTCTTACATTATTTGCGCAGTGATTGCTGCCCCCGCATTAATTAACTTAGGAGTACCCGATTTTGCGGCCCATATGTTTATCTTCTACTATGCGGTGCTTTCAGAAGTCTCACCTCCGACTGCCCTCTCACCATTTGCAGCAGCAGCAATATGTAAAGGCAATCCATACAAAACGACACTACAAACTTGGAAGTACGTGGCCCCTGCAATTCTAGTGCCGTTCATGTTTGTATTAGATAAGTCTGGCGTGAGTTTGCTCTTGATGGGTTCCAGTAGTGCATTAGAGCAGGCGGATTGGATGCAGATTGCTTGGATTTCATTTACTGCAGTGATTGGAATCATCTGTTTAGCTGGTGGTTTACAGGGGTGGTTTATTGAGAAAACTAAAACCTTTGAGCGCATCATTATGGTCATCTCTGGGGTCGCATTAGCTTATCCTTCTACAGAAGCCGATTTGGTTGGTTTCATTGGCTTTGGTTTAGTCTTAATTACCCAAACAATGACTTACCTTAAGCTCAATCGCAAACCTACCTAGGTATCCGTAAAGGTAAAGGGCAAAATTAATGCTCTAGTAATAAGGCCCGCTAAAGCGGGCCTTATTTATTCAAACATAGTCACTCAAAGAGTTAGGCAATCTTTGACCAAGCAACTTTACCAGCGTACTTCTCCACTGCTGCCTCATCGAATTCAAATCCCAATCCTGGGGTTTGATGCAAGATTAAATCACCATTCTTAAAGGTGAGCTGCTTATTAATGAGTCTACGGAAATTGAGGACCTGATCATCTAAAAAGAATTCTACGAAGCGCGCATTTGGTGTAGCAGCCACTAGTGGTGCGTGTAGATCATGCATCCAATGAGGGCAGACAGTCACGCCCTTCAAATCCGCATAAGCAGAAATCCTGCGCCACTCTGTAATGCCGCCGCATACTGCTGCATCCGATTGCAAAATAATGGCGCCCCCAGCATCGATCAATTCTCTAAAGCGCCAACGCCCCGCTTCCATCTCTCCAGTTGCAACATTGATCTTCGTTAAACGGGCTAAAGCGGCATGCAAATCGATCGCATCCGGAGAGAATGGCTCTTCAATCCAATAGGGGTTATAAGCCTCGAATCGACGAATGTATTCCATTGCAGTAGGCAAATCGCGCCAAGCATTGTTCGCATCCAGGGTCAACAGAATGTCATCGCCAATTGCCTTACGGGCAGCTTTTACGCGAGCCTCTTCTTCGGCAGGAGATAGGCGCCCCACCTTCATCTTGACTGCTTTAAATCCTTGTTTAACGTATGACTCCATTTCCTGACCGAGCATGGCAGGCGTTTTACCTTCCAGGTAATAGCCCCCGCTTGCATAAGCGGGTACTCGATCATCCACTACGGAACCGAGATACTGATGCAAAGGCAGGCCAACTGACCGAGCATTCAAGTCCCAAAGGGCTGTATCTAATATGGAAATGCCACGCATAACTGCACCAGAGCGGCCTTGCAAAATTGAATCGTTATACATCTCCATCCATAAGCCTTCGCTACGATGGCTATTCTGACCAATCAGTTTTGGGGCGAGCAATTGTTCTACAGCAAGCTTCGCAATATCACCACCAGCGCTGCCCACATAACAAAAACCAATGCCCTCATTGCCATCTTTAGCGCGAACTTTAACCAAGCAGTAGTGGCGCTCGGATACGGTTCGAGTAGAAAATGAAGTGACCTTATCTAAGGGAACCGCTACTGAGGCAACCTGAACGGATTCGATAATCGGCATCTGAACTCCTTATTTCAAAAAATTATTGTATCGATAAATTAAATGCCAGGTATTAGTCTGAATAGGGAATAATTCAGCTATCAATTGATCAATTGGCGGACTGGCTATGAGCAAAGTAGTTGTAATAGGAACGGGCACAATGGGGGCGGGGATTGCAGGGGGATTTCTGGCTTATGGGACGGACACCGTTATCCTTGGGCGCACCCAAGCTAAAGCTGAGGCCTGTTTCGATGCAATTAAAGCCTGTGCCAATTCTATTAATGCGGAATGGCCCCAATTAGGTGGCCAGTTATTAGCAGGCAGCATTTCTGAATGGAGTGACTGGACCGATACCGATTTAGTAATTGAAACGGTCTCAGAGCGCTTAGACCTCAAGAAAGCGATCTTTGCCGATTTGGATCAACGAGTCCCTCCTCATATTCCGATCGGCAGCAATAGCTCGGGATTTCCGATCAGCGATATCGCTAAAGAACTTGTCACTGCCAATCGCATGCTCAATACCCACTACTTCATGCCCGCCCATATTGTTCCCTTGGTAGAGATTGTCCTAGGTAAGAAAACAAATCTTGAGATAGCAAGTCAGGTATGTGCGTTTTATAGAATCCATGACAAAAAGCCGGTATTGGTAAAGAAAGATATCCCCGGGTTTTTAGCAAACCGCATTCAACATGCCTTAATGCGAGAAGCACTCTCTCTTGTACAAGAGGGAATTGCTACTCCAGATGATATTGATACGGCAGTACGTTATAGCTTTGGCTTTCGCTACGCTGCTGTTGGGCCAATGACTCAGAAAGAAATCTCTGGATGGGAGGGAATGACCCTAGCTGCAGAGCTAATCTATCCTTCCTTATCTAATATCACCACTCCACCTACTTGTGTCACCGACTTAGTAAAAAGTGGCAAAACTGGCATTGCTAAAGGCGCTGGCTTTCGAAGCTGGAGCTTAGAAGAGGCGGCTGTAGTTAAAAAGAATTATGAAGAACGCTTAAAAGCAGCATTTGCGGTGCTTAAGGTCGCGCCAGATCAAGACTAGCTTTAATTTGCTGCGCTACAACATATTTATCGGCATTAGAAGCAACATTATTAGATAATTACGTGGTGAATAAAAAAGTAACTTGTCGTTCGCTCTTTTCAAGAGGGGCTCTCATTCTCATTGGATGCACTTGTCTTAGCCTGCTTTCAGGATTTGCTTCTATAGCCAATGCGCAGACTAACCAAGCGCGTAAAAAAGTGATTGTGCAAACTAGTAAGCCAGTGGGGTTTAAAGATACTGCAGCCAGTGGATCGTCTAAAACCAATAGCCTAAATCCTGCCCTCTTCCAACGTAAAGATCCCAGTGAGCTTGTGCTGGATAGTGCTGGAAACTTGGATTACCGAGTAATTCAAGGGTGCTTGCGTCGCAACTTTTATGAAGATAACTTGCCAAACAGCATTGGTATTAATAATCCAGCGCTTTCTGAGTTCTTCAAAAACCAAACTAAGACATTTTTTGATCGCATGCGCGGGGAATGCATTCCTTACGCAGCCGCATTTGGAAGTCGTAATCGCTTTGACTCCCTCAGCATCATGAATGGCCCAATTCAAGATAGCAAAACCGAGGTTTGGACTTTTACCCCCTCTGCATTCGGTGGATTTTTGATTCAACAAGATTACCTCAAGAATGAATCTAAAAATCTCACAGAGATTCGTATTCCCTTGCGCGATGTTTTATATGACCAGCGCAAAGTAGGAGATAAGCTGCCAGTGGAATTGGTTTGGGAACTGAATTCCTTGATTAAGCAAATTTATCCAGAAGAAAATAACTCCTTAGAGAACTCCAATAGCGTCGTGCGACTTATCGTGGACTTTGGTGACCGCGAAAGATGGGCGCAAATTTGGGCTGCCGAAATTATTGATCCAATGAATAAAGAAGTATTTGCCAGTGCGTATTGGGTGGATCGTAATGACATTCCTGGAGGCTTTTTTACAGGCAGCGGTGAATCTCTAGAGCGTTCGTTTTGGACTAATCCCCTAAGCTATCGCCGTATCTCTCGGGGGGTAGGTAGTGTTCGCGTCTCTTCTAGCAAGCGTCCAAGTAATAAAGCTCCAACCGTCCAGGCGACACCAGCTAAGCAACGCTATCGCGCCCACATGGGGATTGATTATGCTGCCCCTATCGGTACACCGATATTTAGCGTGGCCAATGGCAAGGTGGCCCATATTGGTTATAGCGGTGCTTTTGGGAATTTAATTATTTTGGAACATCCAGGTAATTACCACACCTACTATGCTCACTTAAGTAACTACAACGTAGAATTGGAAGTGGGCAATGATGTGCGTCGCGGATTAGAAATTGGCTATGTAGGGTCCACCGGACGTTCTACCGGCCCTCATCTACACTTCGAACTAAGAAAGAATGGCATCTATATCGATCCTTATGCCACTAAGACTCAACTCGATTTATGGTCAATGCTCGATAGCGAAAGTGGTCAACTCACTAGAGAAATTTTATTACTAGGCAGCCCCATCAAACATAACTGATGCCCTTGCTAATACATCAGCTGTAGTAGAAATAAAAATGGGGTCCATGTGGACCCCAGTCTATTGGTCTAAAGGAGTATTAACCAAGCACTAATACTGGCAGCTTAGTATGCACAATCACTTCATGTGTTTCGCTACCCAACAAAAGGCCGCTAATGCCAGTGCGCTTATGGGAAGCCATGACGATCACATCCGCCTTAGATTTTTTTGCGCCGTCCAAGATACCTTCTGATAAATTGGTATTGGCTATATGCAAGGTCTTTGCCGTAACACCTGCCCCAAGAGCAGTCACTGCTTTTTTGAACACATCCTTAGCATAACTATCACAGACCTTTTGATGGTCCTTTTGAGTAATTCCATAACCCATCGTACTATCGGAGTACACCATCGGTGGCAAGGGATCAGATACATACACTAAGGTCACCGAAGCGCCATCAGCTTTTGCAAGTTCAGCCACCTTTTTCAAGGACTTTTTACTAATATCTGATCCATCTACTGGCACCAATAAATGCTTGAACATATTGTCTCCTTTTAAATTGAACTACAAATCTAGACTTTCCATCATAATGCTTATTATTAGCCTATAAAAGCTCAAAGGATAACCTAATTGCTTAAGTATCTTGGCATCTATCTTTCGTTTCTCATTGCGCTGATCGCAATCGATTTAGTTTGGCTCTTAGGCGTCGCCAAAAACCTGTATCGCAATGAAATGGGCGATCTTATGGCGAGCGAGCCTAAACTCATCGCTGGACTCGCCTTCTATCTACTCTATGCGTTGGGCGTGTGTATTTTTGTAATCATTCCAGCCCTCTCAAAGCAATCCCTTTTATATGCACTGCAATATGGCGCTCTTTTTGGCCTATTTTGCTATATGACCTATGACCTAACCAATCTAGCCGTCATCCGAGATTTTCCCACTCGTCTTGCATTTGTAGATATTGCTTGGGGAAGTTTTGTAACTGCACTCACTGCCGGGTTTGCTTACTGGGTTGGAAATAGACTGTCCTAGAAATAGAAACAGTCCACCCCTAACTTCCCCATGTTTTTCCAACCTAAACTCCTCAAGACTTTTGCAGGCTATAACCAAACCCTATTTATAAAAGATCTTTTGGCGGGATTAACGGTTGGCATAGTGGCGTTACCACTGGCTATGGCATTCGCGATTGCTAGCGGACTCAAACCAGAGGCTGGCATCTTTACCGGGATTATTGCTGGCGGTCTCATCTCACTGCTGGGGGGAAGCCGTGTGCAGATAGGCGGACCTGCAGGGGCATTTATTGTGATCGTCTATGGCATTGTTGAGCGCTATGGGGTTTCTAACCTATTAGTAGCAACTGCGATGTCGGGAGTATTTTTAATACTCATGGGGGCTTTTCGACTTGGCACCCTAGTTCGCTTTATTCCGATCGCAGTCATTATTGGCTTTACCAATGGTATTGCCTTTTTGATTGGCTTATCGCAAATTAAAGATTTTTTTGGACTCCAAATAGAGAAAATGCCTGCACATTTTTTTCAAGCAGTACAAGCACTCTATCTAGCGGCTGATACCTTTAATCCTACTGCGCTTGCTGTCGCGTGTGGAAGTCTGTCGATCATTATTTTCTGGCGGCTCTTTCAAAAGCACCTGGGGTTTTTGCATCATATTCCGGGAACCGTGATTGCGATGATCTTTGCTACAGTTTTCACAAGCTTATTGGATTTACCTATAGATACTATCGGTAGTCGATTTGGCGGCATTCCTTCTTCCTTACCTAGTTTTGAGTGGATACCGGTAAGTTGGAGTACCGCGCAATACATGGTGACGCCTGCCATTACCCTCGCCTTGTTAGGGGCAATTGAGTCCTTGCTTTGCGCCCGTATTGCTGATGGATTAATTCATGATCGCCATGATTCCAATCAAGAACTGATGGCTCAAGGTTTTGCAAATATCGTCACCCCCTTC
>CAIMPQ010000014.1 GCA_903843315.1 uncultured beta proteobacterium | reverse complement strand
GAAATATTTTGTGCCAAGGTCAAGTCATGGGTTACACAAAGCATGGTGATGCCAGATTCGTGAAGCCCGTTAATGAGATCCGCCACATCGCGAGACATGATCGGATCTAAGGCTGAGGTAGGCTCATCCAGTACGAGTACAGCAGGGTCCATTGCTAATGCCCGAGCAATCGCTACCCGCTGTTGTTGTCCGCCAGAGAGCTGGGCTGGATATTTATGTTGATGCATCGTCATATCGAATTTTTCTAAAGTCGCTAATGCCTTCTCATTGGCCTCTGGTATTTTCATTCCCTCAAGAATTTTTAATGCCAAAGTGACATTCTCTAATACGGTCAAATGGCTATAAAGGGCAAACTGCTGAAAAACAAAACCAATTTGTTTACGCAAGGCTCGGACATCAACGCCTGGGCCTGCTACCTCTTTTCCACGAAAAATAATAGATCCAGAAGTTGGGTCTTCCAAGCGATTGAGGCACTGCAATAGGGTCGACTTACCGGAGCCTGAAGCACCCATTAACACTCTTATCTGCCCGTCCTGAACATCAAAGTTAATATCTGAGAGCACAACCTGCTCACCAAATACTTTCCTTAAATCGCGGACCTGAATTAAAGACATGATGCGGCCTCTCTTAAATCACTGTATAGGTATTTCATGCTTTGGCTAATCCCGGTATTTCATAATGGCGATTAATGAGTTGAATGCCAATCAATAGAATTCGATAGATCGCAAAATACAATATCCCAACCGCAAAATACACCTCAACACCGCGCAATGTAGTGGAAGTTAAAGCGATTGCTTGTTTGGTAATCTCAGGGATGCCAACTGTGTAAGCAAAAGGGGAATACTTTAATACTGAGGTGAACTCATTAATCATCCCGGGAACAGAAAATCGCAGCATTTGCGGTAATTCGATATACCAAAGGACTTGTAATCTGCTCATGCCCATTGCTTCACCAGCCAATACCTCCATGGCGTCTACTGAATTGAAGGCGCCTCGAAAGACCTCGGCCAGATAGGCAGAAGTAACAAGACCTAGACTCATTGCCATCGCCATCAAAGGCGGGACTTTAATTCCTACACTGGGCAATCCAAAATACACCATAAAGAGTAATACTAGAACCGGTACACCTCGAAATACATAGGTATAGGCATCAATAATTGGCGTTAAGCCAGGAATCGATAGACGGCGAAGACAAGCCAGTGTTAAGCCAATTACCAGTCCCGTAGCACAACAAACTAACGTGACGAGAACCGTATAGGAGAGTCCTTGCGCGAGTTGCGCAAGGATTTCATAAAAATTCACTAGTACGCCCTATTTCCTAGAAATTAGTTCATCCATTTGTCTAGGATGGCTTTAATTTTGGCTGGTCCGATTTCTTTCAGATACGCATCAAAATCATCCCGTAATTTTGATCCTTTAACAAAGGCAAATCCGAGCTTATCGTATCCACTAAAGACATAGTCACTCTCGATAGGCAACTTCATCTTATTAATGTAATTCGCCAATACAGGCTCTTCAATAAAGGCAAGATCAATATTGCCGTTCTGTAAATCAGTGATGACCTCTGTATATGAAGGATAGAGCTTGACCTTACTTAATGTGTAATAGCCTTTGGGCTCCAATTCATTCCGAATTAAATCGTCGTAAGCCATACCACGAGGATAGCCAATTTTATATTTCTTCAGATCGTTTAAATCTTTGATTTGAATGTTGCGATTTTTCATGCTGACTAAGTGCCAAGCATTGTCATAGTAAGGTTGTGAAAAATCCATCACTTCTTTACGCTTATCGGTAATCGAAATACCTGAGAAGGCAACGTCAGCTTGACCGCTAGATACCGCACCTAACATTCCAGCCCAGTCATAGGGGGTTACTTTCATAGTGCAGCCGCGGGATTGGCAATAGCCTTCAAAAATATCCATATCAGCACCAACAATCTTGCCGTTCTGCTCGAAGACCATCGGTGGCGATGCAGGAGAAACGGCCACTTTGATTTCTTTTGAATCTGGCGTCTTGGAGCAAGCCAAAATGGTGAGCGCTAGAACTGCGGCAAACAAAGCCAGAAAAAAGCGTTTCATGGGTATTTCTCCTATTCTGATGACTTGATTTTCATTACTCCCATACGTTGGGCTCATACCCAGTATAGGGGAATTGGGTGGAAACTGGGTGCCGCAAGACCTTGATCACTTTCGACTGTTTAGGAAAGAAGTCAATATTTGACCCAGCCCTTTGCACTCCACTAACTCGCGCTCTTCAACCACAAAGGCATCTTTCAATAACTCAGCAGTTGCTGGCGTGATATGCACCCGGCCAACTAATGAGGTTGATTCCATGCGGCTCGCGGTATTCACTGTGTTGCCCCAGAGGTCGTAGGAAAATTTAGTAAAGCCGATCACGCCTGCCACTACAGGCCCTGAATTTAAGCCGATACGCATTTCTAACTCGATGCCGTTATCGATATTAAATGCTGCTAGGTCTTCAAACATTCCCAAAGCCATATCGGCACAGATATGCGCATGATCTGAACGGGGAATGGGCAAGCCGCCAGCGGCCATATAGGCATCACCAATCGTTTTAATTTTCTCTAACCCCAGTGATTCAGCCCTTCTATCAAAGCGTCCAAATAAATCATTCAATAGTTTGACTAATTCTGCAGCCGTTTTATTCGATGCCATCTTGGTAAAGCCGGATAAGTCACTAAACAAAATAGTGGCTTCTGGATAGCTACCTGCAATATTGCTCTCGCCTTTCTTTAAACGTTCGGCAATAGGCTTTGGCAAAATGTTCAGCATCAGCTTTTCAGTTTTCATTTGCTCGATATTGAGCAACTCTTTCTCATGCTGTAGTTGAATAATACGTTCGCGGTCAACATCCCTTAAGCGCTTTTTCTCTAAAGATGAAAAAACCCGGGCACGAAGTAATACCGGATCAAAAGGTTTGGGGAGATAGTCTTCCGCACCTACCTGTATACACTCTATGGTTCTTTCAAAATGCTCTGACCCCGATACCACAATGATGGGTAGATAACGCAGCTCAGGGGAAGACTTAACCGCCTTAAGCGTTTCAAGGCCATCCATCTCAGGCATTTCCATGTCTAAGAGCATGAGATCAAATGTCTCGGCGCGAATCTTCTCGAGAGCCTCGACTCCATCCCCCGCCTCTTGAATATTGGTGATCCCAATCGAATTTAACTCGCGAATGAGCAGCTTACGTAAGGTCCGGCTATCGTCCACCACCAAGACTTTCATTGCCTTAGTTTGCTCTAGGATTTCAGGTGAAATATTCGCTATTTCTGGGTTCATATACTCTGCCTCGAATTAAGTTATCTTTTTTTGGTAGTAAGAAACTCTGTCTAATTGGACAATCTGATAGGTCTGATCAAATAAGATCGATTCAGATGAACCAAGAATTAAATAGGATGAAGAATCTAATAGTTGTGAATAGATTCGCTTCACAATTTTGGCTTTAGTATTTTGGTTAAAGTAAATCAATACATTGCGAATTAAAATTAAATCAAATTTTGGCATTAAAGGCCATTCTTGAATCAGATTCATCTGCTTAAACTGCACCATGCTACGAAGATCTGCATTGACTTCATAATACCCATTGGGCAATTGCTTAAAATGCCTCTGAATTTGGGTCTCTG
>CAIMPQ010000013.1 GCA_903843315.1 uncultured beta proteobacterium | reverse complement strand
CGTCGGTATTCATCCTGATGGCGCTGATCAGATAAAACATTTCTTATCCAATTTGGATTGGCGTAACTTAAGTGCTTTGCAAACGGGTACTAGTGACGCTACTCTAGAAAATGTAGCATCTCATATCGCACATACTGAATCCGACAATGTGCAGGTTCATCAGATTCTCAAGAATTTAAATTTAGATCAAATCATTCCGGATCATTTCAGTGATCGCTTGGATGCTGTGTTGTTGCATCCCGTATTTGGCCCCTTGATTTTGGTGGCGTTACTATTTTGTATTTTCCAGGCAGTATTTAGCTGGGCCACTTTACCGATGGAACTGATTAAGACTGGCATTGAGTATTGTGGCGCTCTAATTAGTCAGGCCTTGCCCGATAGTTGGATCAGAAGCTTATTTATTAATGGCATTCTGGCTGGGCTTGGTGGGGTCATTATTTTCTTACCGCAAATATTGATCCTGTTCTTCTTTATTCTTCTCCTAGAGGAATCAGGCTATCTCCCTAGAGCTGCTTATTTGCTTGACCGTGTCATGGGATCAGTAGGCCTCTCTGGCCGCTCTTTTATTCCTCTTCTCTCTAGTTTTGCTTGCGCTATACCGGGGATCATGGCGACTAGAAGTATCTCCAATTCTCGCGATCGTTTGGTAACCATCTTGATTGCACCAATGATGACGTGTTCAGCGCGTTTACCGGTATATGCTTTGCTCATCTCTGCGTTTATCCCAGAAAGAAAATTGTGGGCCGGCGTGGATTTGCAAGGACTGGTTTTATTCTTGCTTTATCTCGCGGGTATCTTGGGCGCAATGGGAGTTGCCTGGATTTTGAAGCACTTTACTAGTGAGCAATTCAGAATGAATGCACTAATGATGGAGCTGCCAAGCTATCACTTGCCCCGCTTGAGCAATCTAGCTCTCAGCTTATGGCAACGAGCTGAAATCTTTATGCGTCGTGTTGGCGGGATCATCTTAATCATGACGATTGCATTATGGATTCTGTCTAGCTTTCCTTTTCCACCAGATGGTGCAACAGGATCTCCTATTCAATATAGTTTTGCCGGAATGCTGGGAGAAGCATTGGCACATGTCTTTTCCCCGATTGGCTTTAACTGGCAAATTAGTATTGCTCTGGTACCTGGCATGGCAGCACGAGAGGTGGTTGTTAGCTCATTAGCAACTGTCTATGCCTTATCCAGCTCGAGTGCAGACGCCGCAGATGCACTGATCCCATTAATCTCTTCTGGTTGGTCTTTAGCGACAGCACTTTCACTTTTAGCCTGGTTTGTCTTTGCACCTCAGTGCTTATCTACTATTGCTGCTGTTAAACGTGAAACTGGCAGTTGGAAGATCCCCGCCATCATGTTGGGTTACTTATTTGGCTTGGCTTATCTAGCCTCCTTTATTACCTATAGAACCTCTATTTACCTTGGCCTGGGTTAAGTCAGCCACGATGAATTTATATTGCAGTACCGCATAAATTCCTCAAGTAATATTCTCTTTGTAGCTAGAAAATAAATAACAACTAAGGAGATTTAAATGAGTTCTCGTCGCCAATTTATAAAAACTGCTTCAGCTGCTGGTGCTGGGTTAGTTGCTGCTTCAACTATGGGGGTTATGCAAGAGGCTTCTGCACATCCAACTTCAGTATGGGGTGGTGAGGTATATACCGGACCCAGGGAGGTGGTGAAGAACAGCAAGATCCTCTCCATTATGAATTCCGATGGAACCGAGACATTGGGTGTGGTGACTGCTAAGGGCGTGATTGATGTGCGGGCGGTGGCTAAAAAAATGAACATTGCTGCTCCTGTAACTCTCGACCAGTTATTGCAAGAGGGTAATGCCGCAGGATTTAATAAGGTAGTGGCAAGTGCCGATAAATCTGGCGTGCCTTATTTAAAAGAGTCTGATATTACATTTGGACGCCTTTTTAAAAATCCAGGAAAAATTGTGTGCGTTGGTTTGAACTACCGGGCACATGCAGATGAGGTAGGTATGGCACATCCGCGGGTACCGCCTTTATTTAATAAGTACAACAACAGTCTAGCTGCACACAATTGCTTGCTCCAGATTCCCCCACCAGCTGTCTCATATAAATTAGACTATGAAACTGAGCTCTTGATTGTCATTGGTAAACAAATGCGCAATGTGCCTGAATCAGTCGCCCTGGACTATGTCGCGGGTTACTGTACGTCCAATGATTTTTCATCGCGGGACTTACAACTTGAGCTACCAAGTGGGCAGTGGATGATTGGTAAGACCTTGGATCAATATGCTCCAATTGGCCCTTATTTTGTGACAGGTGATTTAGTTGGTAATCCAAATAATCTGCAAGTCAAAACTTGGGTTAATGGCGAGCTACGTCAGAACTCTAATACTGCTGACTTTATACATAACACCCAAAAGATGCTGTCCTATATCAGCACTTACTGGGCTTTGGAGCCGGGAGATATTGTCTTTACGGGTACTCCACAGGGTGTGATTGCTGGTATGCCAAAAGACAAGCAAGTGTGGCTTAAGAAGGGCGATAAGATTGTTAGCTCTGTAGAAAAGCTTGGAGAACTGAAATTCACTTTGGCCTAAATAGTTAAGCTAAGATAGCCATTGAAATAAAAGCCACTCTAGAGTGGCTTTTATTTATTCTACATTCTGAAGCAGAATTTGGTTTAGACAGCTACAAATGTATTTTCCAGTTTTCCAATGCCACCCATTTCGACAACAACGACATCACCATTGACTAGATACTTGGGGGGCTTGAAGCCGATACCAACACCTACTGGTGTTCCTGTAGCAATGAGGTCTCCAGGATACAGGGTGATGCCAGCAGAAACGGTTGCAATCATATTGGGGATATTAAAAATCAAATCTTTGGTATTGGAGTTTTGGCGAAGCTCGCCGTTTACCCAGCATTTAACGGAGATGTCATTTGCATCGACTTCATCGGCAGTAACTACCCAAGGCCCCATAGGACAGAAGGTGTCAAAACTTTTACCTAGAAACCATTGTTTGTGTCTTTGTTGCCAATCTCGAGCAGTGACGTCGTTAATGGCCGTGTAACCCCAGACGTGCTTCATGGCATCAGCCTCGCTAATTCCTTTGCCACCTTGACCAATAATGATCGTTAACTCTGCTTCGTAGTCAATGCAGGTGGAGACTGCAGTTGGAATGATGACATTGGTGTTTGGGCCGGTCACAGATTCTGGCGGTTTGGTAAAGAAGATGGCATGAGTCGGAATATCTTCACCGAGTTTGGCGCTACCATCAAAGCCGCTATTGGAAAATTCTCTCGCATGTTCATGATAGTTTTTTCCAACGCATAATATATTGCGGCGAGGTCTCGGTACAGGGGCAAGAAGGCGAATATCACTAAATGCATAGCTCGCGATTGCCTTTGGCGTCTTACCTGCTAAATCTGCACGCAGGATTGCCACAATGCCATCCTCACTCACATCTACCCCGAGATCAAGCTCTTGGACAGTCTTGCCATCTGCAGAAATGATTCCAACGCGCGTTTTGCCAGATTCGTTTGCCAAAGAAAATGCAGCGTATTTCATGTTTGGTATCTCCAGTGGGGGTTATGTCTAAGCAAACCCTTGTTTATTGTGATAAATCTTGTAGTAGGATTAAGAGCATAAATAATAACCAAATAACGAATATGAGACAAAAAAGCCACCTTTGGCGCGCGCTAGCCTTTTTGGGGGCCTGTTTATTTTCAGCTGCCGTATTTGCTCAGAGTCAGGAGGCATGGCCTACCAGACCGATTACGATGGTTGTGCCATTTCCGCCTGGTGGAGTGGCCGATACGGTTGGCAGACCTGTAGCTGAAGCTTTGTCCAGAAGCTTGGGTCAGTCAGTCATTGTTGAGAATAAAGCGGGGGCTGGCGGTGGTATTGGCATGGCAGGAGTTGCTAAATCCAAACCTGATGGCTATACCATCCTGATGGCTCTCTCTTCTATCTCTATCATTCCTGAGGCTGACAAGGTGGTTGGGCGCGAACAAACATTTCAGCTAAGTCAATTAAAACCGATCGCACGATTTACGGCTGATCCTACAGTTTTAGTGGTGCGTGCTGACAGCCCCTGGAAAGATTACAAATCTTTTGTTGCAGCAATGCGCGCAAATCCTGGGCAGTACAATTTTGGTTCATCAGGAAACTACGGCACTATGCATGTTCCAATGGAAATGCTGAAGTCTTCAGAAAAGTTTTATATGGTACATATCCCCTATACCGGGGCTGGCCCGGCGATTGTGGGATTGTTGGGCGGTCAAGTCGACGCAATTGCAACTGGACCGTCATCAATTGTGCAGCAAATAAAAGCGGGAAAAGTACGTGCTCTAGCGCATTGGGGAGATGGCAGGCTCGCTAGCATGCCTGAAGTTCCGAGCTTTAAAGAGATGGGCGTCAAGATTGAGTTTTCTCAATGGGCTGGCCTCTTTGTGCCAAGCGCTACCCCTGATTACATTACCAATAAGTTGCGTGAAGCAGCCAAGCAGGCAGCTAATGATGAACGCGTTCGTTCGGTGATTAATTCCGCTGGCAGCCCAATTCAGTATATGGATGCACCTGAATTTAAAGTGTACTGGGATAAAGAATCTGCGCAAATGGGTGAAATAGTCAAGAAGATCGGAAAGGTTGAATAATGAAACACGCAATGATTGCTTTAGGCCTCTTGATTTCTACTCATGTAGGCGCAGCGAGCGTCCAAGAGCAGATGGAGCAGAATGCCGCTATTAAGGTAGCAGTGGAGGAACTAGTTCTTGCTAATCACATTTTGTATGATCAAAATGCAGTAGATGGCTACGGCCATATTAGCGTGCGCAATCCATCGAATGCAAATACCTTCTTTTTGGCTCGCAGCGTAGCTCCATCAGTTGTGAAGGTTGAAGACATTATGGAGTTTGACATGAATGGTAAGGCGCTGAATGGCGACAACCGCACTGCCTATGGCGAGCGCTTCATTCATAGCGGTATTTTGCGTAACCGCCCAGATATTAACTCTGTAATTCATGGCCATGCATCTCCAATTCTGCCTTACGGTTTGACAGGCACTACTCTGAAGCCGGTTTATCACATGAGCGCCTTCTTAGGGGAGGGTGCTCCTATTTTTGAGATTCGTAATTTTGCTAAACCTAATCCTGATACGGATATGTTTGTGAGTAGCTCAGATCTTGGCGATGCCTTATCTCAGACTATGGGCTTACAGTATTTTGTTTTGATGCGTGGCCATGGTTATGCAGCTGGGGCGGATTCAATCAAAAAAGCGGTGTTTAGAACTGTGTACGCAATTCAAAATGCAAGCATACAATCGGAAGCAATGAAGATGGGTCAGGTTCAATACCTTACCCCAGGTGAAGCTGCTAACTCTAAAGAGACGATCGAAAAAACCATTGGACGACCATGGCAGCTTTGGAGTGAGCGCGTAAAGAAAACGCAGTAATTGGTACATAGGGAAATATGAGTAAGAATTTAAAAAGAGACGCTTTACTACT
>CAIMPQ010000012.1 GCA_903843315.1 uncultured beta proteobacterium | reverse complement strand
CAGGAACTGTGACTAGTATTGCCGTCAAGTTAGGCGATAAGGTGAGCAAGGGCACTTTGATTGCTGAGATAGAAGCCAGTACTGCATCTACATCAACGGCTACAACAGCATCAGCTCCAACTGCAGCTCCAACTGCAGCTCCAACTGCAGCTCGAGCAGCACCGGTACCAGCTGCACCTGCCCCAATTGCAGGGCAGTACAGCGGTAAAGTGGATCACGAGTGCGAAGTATTGGTACTTGGTGCGGGCCCTGGTGGTTATAGCGCAGCTTTCCGTAGTGCGGATTTAGGTATGAATACCATATTAGTGGAGAGATACCCCACTTTGGGGGGTGTCTGCTTGAACGTAGGCTGTATTCCATCAAAAGCGTTGCTACATACCACTTCAGTAATGGATGAAGTAAAGACGATGGCTAAACATGGCATCACTTTTGGCGCGCCAAAGATTGAGATTGATCAATTGCGTGGCTATAAAGAGTCTGTGATTGCGAAGCTCACTGGTGGATTAGCTGGTATGGCAAAAGCACGCAAGGTAAAAGTCGTTCGTGGCCTAGGTCGCTTCTTGGATGCTAACCATGTAGAAGTAGAGATGACGAATGGCTCTGGCCAAGATCTCACTGGACAAAAAGAAGTAGTACGCTTTCAGAAAGCCATCATTGCAGCGGGCAGCCAGCCAGTGAAATTGCCTTTCTTGCCTGAAGACCCACGAATTGTGGATAGTACTGGCGCCTTATTACTCAAGAGTATTCCTAAAAGAATGCTGGTGATTGGCGGCGGCATTATTGGCTTAGAAATGGCTACGGTTTACAGTACGCTCGGTTCACGGATTGATATTGCTGAGATGATGGATGGCCTGATGGCAGGTGCTGATCGTGATTTAGAAAAAGTCTGGGAGAAGTTCAACGCCGGACGTTTCGAAAAAGTGATGCTCAAAACACGTGCTGCCAAAGCGGAAGTCAAAACCGATGGAATACAGGTTACCTTTGAGGGTGAGAATGCGCCAGCTGAGCCGCAAACATACGACTTGGTATTGGTCGCTGTTGGCCGTACTCCGAACGGTAAGAAGATTGATGCTGGTAAAGCAGGTGTGCAGGTAGATGAACGGGGCTTTATCCCGGTTGATAAGCAAATGCGCACCAACGTCCAAAACATCTTTGCAATTGGTGATCTAGTTGGTCAACCGATGTTGGCTCATAAGGCAGTGCATGAGGGCCATGTAGCAGCTGAAGCAGCGGCAGGGCAGAAGTCCTACTTTGACGCGAAGCAAATTCCTTCTGTTGCCTATACCGATCCTGAAGTGGCTTGGGCTGGTTTAACTGAAGAGCAATGTAAAGCTCAAGGAATTGCTTACGAAAAAGGTTTATTCCCATGGGCCGCTAGCGGTCGCGCGATTGCCAATGGTCGTGATGAAGGTTTTACAAAGCTCATCTTTGATGCAAGCACCCATCGCATTATTGGTGGCGGAATTGTGGGTACCCATGCCGGTGATTTAATCGGCGAAGTTTGCCTAGCAATTGAAATGGGTGCAGATGCTGTGGATATTGGTAAGACTATTCATCCACATCCAACTCTAGGTGAATCTGTTGGCTTAGCTGCAGAGGCTGCACATGGCCATTGCACTGATTTACCGCCAGTAAAGAAGAAGTCTTAAATTCTTTTTATCTTCGTAGTAAAGCTACAAAAGAAAAAGCCCCGAGAGATCGGGGCTTTTTGATTACTGGGCCCACTAGTGAAGCAAACGATTATTTAGATGTTTTCTTCTTAGTCGCTTGGCTTGCTGTTTCAGCAGCCTTCATTGCAGTATCTGTAGCGCTGTTCAGGTTGGTCTGTGCAACGGAAACAGCATGCTTAACCGCCTTTTGGCTGGTTTCAAATACATTGCTGGCAGAAGCAATCGCTTGCTTCATTGCTTGAACGGCTGCATCAGAACCAACGGGTGCATTCTTAGTCCATTCTTCAACCAAAGCATTAATTTTCTTCTGACCTGCTTGAAATTCTTTTTCAGCAGACTGTGTGAAGCTATCTTGCGTCTCATGCGCCAATTCATATAAATGACGGCTATACGCCATAATTTTTTCTGCCATTGGCTGAACTGCTTCAGCTTGATGGGCGAGGAGTTGTTGAATGTCTTTAATTTCCAAGGCTTTCTTGGCACTATTCATACTGTCGCTCAAACTTTGTTTAGCGATGTGCATATTGAGCTCTACTAATTTTTCAATGCTTTGGAGTGCTTGATTCGTCAATCCACTCAAAGTTTCTAAATTCGCTTTTTGTGCTGCTGCAATTTGCTCTGGTGTTAAGTTCATCTCAATCCCTTTCATTTGGATTTACATCTCGTTTGTACTCTGAGCTATGTGCTCACTGTAATCGGTATTTCACTATTTTACAGCATCTATGTTGCGACGCAACATAATATGAGTGTCTATAAAAAAGCCTAAAATCAATGCTTAGTTCAAAAAATCTCAATATTTTCAGTAAGTTACCCATGAAACTCAGTCTTGACAATGCAATTGCACCCATATTTGTGCTCATTTGGAGCACGGGGTTTGTCATTGCACGATTAGCGATGCCTTATGTTGAGCCTGCGACCTTCTTATTTTGGCGTTTTGCAGGGGTTTTAGCGGCCATGGCTGCGCTGAGTTTGATCTGGCGTATTACCTGGCCAAGTCGGTCCCAAATGAAGCACATCGCAGTTGCGGGACTGTTGATGCAGTTCGGTTATTTGCTTGGGGTTTGGTGGGCAGTTCGACTGGGGATGACTGCAGGCTTGGTCGCCATCATCGTTGGTCTTCAGCCCATTGTGACTGCGTGGTTCGCCGCCTGGATTTCAGAGAAGGTCACACCACGTCAGTGGATTGGTTTGGCCTTCGGATTTGCGGGCGTTGCCTTAGTAGTCATGGAGAAGATTAGTTTTGCGCACATTCCGTTCGTGAGCTACGTCCTTGCCTTCATTGCATTGCTGTCAATTACTTTTGGTACTTTGTATCAGAAAAAATATTGCCCTGTATTTGATCTGCGAGCTGGCTCGTCGATTCAGTTTGGAGTCTCTGCCGTCCTGTGCTTTTTCTGTATGTATTTCTTTGAAACGGGTGAGATGGTTTGGAATGTACCTGTTGTAGGTGCTTTGTTGTGGGCAATCTTTCCTTTATCGATTGGCTCTATCAGTCTGTTATTTATGATGATTCGGAAAGGGGCTGCCACTAAAGTCACGAGTTTGCTTTATTTAACTCCGCCTACCACCGCACTCATGGCTTGGTTCTTATTTGGAGAGCCATTTACTGTTCTGATGGCAGCTGGCCTTGGGTTGACAATGACAGGGGTAGTTTTAGTCAATGCGCGCCAAAGTAATACTGTGGCAACAATTGCAGAGTAGGGTTGGTCTAGTAGAGTGAATTCATCAGGGTAGGACAAATAAATCTGTCCCGATCTGGGAAACTAATTATCATTCTGTATGTTGAAAGTTTTGGAAGGTATTTTGGAATGCGTTTGAATCGTTTTTGGCTCTTTGTCCTCACTTTGCTATTTGCGTATAGTGCTTTTATCAATGCGCCAGCAGTCGCCGCCAGCAAAGATAAAGAAAAACAAGCCAAGACCACTAAGATAGTCGTTGTTAAAACCGCTAGCAAATCCGCCAAAAAACCGAAGACCGTTCGCGTTACAGTCACGCGACCATCTGAACCCGTTGTTCCCACTCGGCCATCGCTTGCAACTGCGTTAGGTTTGCGCGGACAGCATGATGAACTCAGTCTTAAATCCAGCGTGGTCATGGTAGTGAACCAAGATACTAAAGAAGTGTATTTTGAAAAGAATCCTTCTGTTAGTCTGCCAATCGCATCTATTACTAAATTAATGACCGCGATGGTGGTCTTAGATTCCAAACTTCCTTTGGATGACACCATCGTGATTAATGCGGATGATGTCCATATTTATGCTAAATCTCGCTTAGCAGGTGGTACCGTATTAACGCGTGAAGAGGCTTTATTGCTGGCCCTCATGTCCTCAGAGAACCGTGCTGCATATACCTTAGGTAGAAATTATCCCGGTGGCATTCCAGCTTTTGTGGATGCCATGAATCGCAAGGCGAAAGAATTGGGCATGGACCATTCTCATTTTGCTGATCCAACAGGTCTTCTAAGTGAAAACGTTGCTACTGCAGAAGATCTCACGCGGATGCTCAATGCTGCATATCAATACAAAATGATTCGTGAGTTTTCCACTTGGCCAGACTTGACCATGGTAATTGCCAAGCGCCCCCAAAAGTTTTTAAATACCAATCGCTTAGTTCGTTCAGGCGATATGAATATCGGATTGCAAAAGACTGGATTTATTAATGCTGCAGGTAAGTGCTTAGTGATGCAAGCCAGGGTGAATAACACGCCCTTACTATTGGTATTCTTGGACTCAGTTGGAACTCAATCACGCTTTGCTGATGCAGTGCGTGTGCGTGACTGGTATGAACGCATGCCTTCTGGTACACAGCCCATTCGTCGCTTAATGTAGCCAATGCCTGACTAGGCTGATATGCCTGGCTCAGGTAATTTGGGTTTGTAGCCCATCCCTTTAGAGATTTGCAGAGCGGTATCTTGCAAGGCTTTTAGCCAATCTGCCTGCATACGGTCTGTCGGGGAGCTAAGCGATAAGCCGGCAACCAATTTGCCAGTGTCATCCAAGATTGCAGCAGCTAAACAGCTGACGCCAAGTTCAAGCTCTTCATCGTCACGCGCATTGCCATCCTTGCGAACCTGATTCAGAGCGGTTTCTAATTTAGCTAAGTCAGTAATACTGTTGCGGGTGTGTCCTGACAATCCTGTACGGGTTACATAAGCACGCACTTGGCCTGGGTCATCACTCGATAAAAATAATTTACCAACTGATGTGAGGTGTAATGGCGCGCGACCACCAATAGCGCGGACTACCTGCATGCCAGAGCGTTCACTATACGCACGATCAATGTAGACAATTTCATCGCCTTGACGAACGGATAGGTTGACGGTTTCACCAGTCAGTTTATGCAGGGTACGCATTGGCGCTTGTGCCGCCTCGCGCACTGAGAGTCGAGCCTTCACTAAGTTACCCAGTTCTAATAGCTTTAAGCCAAGGCGGTAGGTACCACCATCACCACGCTCAACGAGTCGACAGGCGACCATGTCATTCAAAATGCGGTGGGCTGTAGAAGGGTGCAGACCGGTTTGCTCAGCTAAATTCTTGAGGCTACTGGACTCTTCTTGCTCGGCCAGCGCGTCGAGTAAGTTCATCATGCGCTCAACTACCTGGATGGCTGTTTTACCAACTTCTCCAGAGTTTTTAGCGTTTTTGATGGGTTTGCTCGTATTCATAGGGCTTATTGTAGCGATTTCATATGCGATTGCATATTATGAAATGAGATTTTATAGAGCCCTGAGCGAAAAAGCCCAGTTTTAGCGCCATTCAATCCCTATGAATATCGTAAGGCTTTGGCACACTCATTCACGAGATCAGGGCCTTTATAAATAAGGCCGGTATAGAGCTGAACCAGGCTGGCACCAGCCATGATTTTTTCCCTAGCGTCCGCTCCCGATAGGATGCCGCCAACACCAATGATTGGCAGGGTGTTTCCTAATCTTGCTTTGAGGGTTTTAATTACTTGATTAGAGGCTGCTCGAACGGGAGCTCCGGATAAACCGCCGGCCTCTTGCCCATGCTCCATACCCTGAACAGCATCGCGCGCAATGGTTGTATTGGTGGCGATGATCGCATCAATTCCAAACTCCATTAAGAGATCGGCAATTAAATCGATGTCAGTCGTATCTAAGTCAGGAGCAATTTTTAAGAACATCGGTTTACGAACACCGTAGCGATCGCTTAATCGTTTTCTAGCTTCATCCAAGTCGCTCAATAGTGAGCGGAGCATTTCTTCGCCTTGTAAAGCACGAAGATGTTGAGTGTTCGGTGAAGAGATGTTTACCGTAATATAAGAGGCAATCTCATAAACCGCTTCCATCCCCCGGATGTAATCGCTTGCCGCATCTTCAATCGGCGTGCCGGCATTCTTACCAATGTTCATGCCTAAGACGCCACCTTTTTGCCAAAAGCGCGAACGACGCACCCGCGCTACACAGGCATCCACTCCATCATTATTAAATCCCATACGATTGATGATTGCTTGAGCTTCTGCCAGGCGAAACATCCGCGGTTTGGCATTGCCAGCTTGCGGAAGGGGGGTAACAGTACCGATTTCTAAAAAACCAAATCCCAGTGCTGCGAGGGCATCAATATGCTTTCCATCTTTATCAAGGCCAGCAGCTAAGCCCACTGGATTAGGAAAGGTGATACCACAAAGCGTATGTGGATCAGCAATGGGTTTAGTAATAAAGCGTTCTAGTAAACCCCAGCGTTGCGCACGATCTAAATTACTGAGCGTGAGGTTATGGGCTTGTTCGGGGTCTAGGCAAAAGAGCCAGGGGCGTAAAAGAGAATAACGATCGATCATGGGTAGATATTATGACCCAGACAATGGCTGCCAGTGGTCATCGACCAAACCCTCCATTGGTTGATACTTCGCTTTATAGGACATTTTCT
>CAIMPQ010000011.1 GCA_903843315.1 uncultured beta proteobacterium | reverse complement strand
CTGTTGCCAGCTAGTGATTTGCTCACGCATGCGATCTGGATTAGGTAATGCGTGACTTAAGCGCAAGGCCAATTGATCTAGTGTTTGCGCTTCACGCTCTACCCGTTGAATGACTCGTTGCAGAAGCGCCTGCTTGATCGCTTCCAACTCCTGAAGCATCTGGTCTTTACGTGGTGCAGCCAGCTCAGCGGCTCCAGTAGGTGTAGGTGCCCTTAAGTCTGCAACAAAATCCGCAATTGTGAAATCCGTTTCGTGACCTACACCACTGACTACCGGAATGGGTGATTGCGCAATGGCATAAGCTAACTGCTCATCATTGAACGCCCAAAGGTCTTCGATGCTACCGCCACCACGCACCAGCAAAATGACATCGACTGCATTTTCTTTTTCAGCAGCTTTGAGTGCAGCAATAATTCCCGAAGGCGCATCCGGTCCTTGTACTAAGGTGGGATAAATCACAATGGGGATATGTGGTGCGCGTCTAGCCAAAGTACTCAAGACATCTTTTAACGCCGCTGCTTGTGGTGAAGTGATGATGCCAATTGATCGTGGATGAAATGGGATCTCACGCTTACGCTCTTCATCAAACAAACCTTCTTTTGCGAGCTTCGCCTTGAGCTTGAGAAAAGCCTCATACAAACCACCCATGCCAGCGCGTCGCAAAGTTTGAATGGTGAGCTGAATATCCCCTCTCGGTACATACATACCCAAACTCGCACTCACTTCAACCAAGTCGCCGGACTGCGGCATAAAGCCAACTTGACCATTGCGGCCGCGGAACATCACACAGCGGATCTGGCCTTCTTCATCTTTCAGCGAGAAATACCAATGCCCGCTGTCATATGCCTTGAAGTTAGAAATCTCCCCGCTAACCCAAACGGTGTCGAAGCGGGCCTCCAAAGAGGCAGCAATGGCGCGGTTTAGATCGCCAACACTGAGTATTTCCCTTGATATTTCCGACATTTTTTCTCTTTTTCCACAGGGCCATCTGGTTTAGACGGCGATAAATATCCACAGAAGCATATTCGCTCTCGGTCTAGTAGCTAAAAGTAAGTAATTACTGACCCAAAACGTCTCATAAATCCAACAACACAAAAATAAGTCATTGATTTATATGGCAAATTTTTCCATCCTTGAACAAGCTATTTAAGACAATTCCTAGCCCTTTTACCATCAATCAAGGACTTACAGGGCAATTGTAAAAAAGTTTTGCACAGAGTTATCCACAGGCTAGCTTTCCGAAAAGGGCTTGGTAATTCAGCTAAAGTACTGAGCTTATGTACTCAATCTTACTATCCGCTGGCTGGCCTATTTGGCCTCTGTTATTTATTTCCATTATTGGCTTGGCTATTGTCCTAGAGCGCAGCTGGTATCTGCGTCAAATCAACATCTTTCCCAAAGATAGTTTAGAGACCGCTTTTGGTCTTTGTAATCAACTGCTAAATCAAAAAAGCTTATTGGATACTCAAATCAATGATTTAGCCCAACTCTCACCCGCAAGCCCCCTGCTGGCCTGCGTTTTGAGAGAAAAGCTGAATGGCAGCAGCGCTGAAGGTGCGCTCGAAGAACTCCAAGCAGTAGCCCAGACAACCTGGTTCAAGCTAGACCGCTATTTAGGCATCTTGGCCACTATCGCTACGATTGCCCCTTTGCTGGGTCTATTTGGGACTGTGGTTGGGATGATTGAAATTTTTGGAAGTCAGGGCGCAATCAATGGGGCTGGTAGTCCGCAACAGCTAGCCCATGGGATTTCAGTGGCGCTCTACAACACCGCATTTGGTTTATTGATTGCCATTCCTGCCCTTGCAGCTTGGAGAGGCTTGCGCGCAGTTGCGAATCAACGCCAACGGGAGTGTGAAGAATTTACGCGTCAGTTATTTAAAAAGCTATACCCAACAGAATCTACCAAATGAGTTGGCTTAGCATGCACTCCCATTCCAAGAGCGCATTTTCTCTCGGCATCAAAACAGAATCTGCAGAACCAGAAATTAATCTGATTCCGTTTATCGATGTCTTGTTGGTTGTGTTGATCTTCCTCATGATCTCTACCACCTTCACACGCTATCAAGAGTTAGCGATCACCTTACCGACAGCGAATGGCACTGAGAGTCAAGCGGATAATAAGCAAATTCATATTGCCGTCAGCCGCGATGGTCGTTTTGCTGTTAACGGTAAAGTGACCGATCGTTCACAACTGAGTAGCGCATTAACCCAGCTTACTAATCAGGGTGGGGCTATTAAAGATGGTATTAGCAATATGCAAGTCAATATTGATGCGGATGCCAAAGCCCCACACCAAGCGGTCATGAGTGCGCTTGAAGCTGCACGTGATGCCAATCTTTCCAATATTGTGTTTAGCAGCCAAACT
>CAIMPQ010000010.1 GCA_903843315.1 uncultured beta proteobacterium | reverse complement strand
CCTTTGAATGGCACGCCATCTGGTCCATTTAAACAAATTACTTCCATGCCCGATTTAACACGGCCACGGTTTATACGACCAATACCAATCTTTCCTACATAGCTGTTGTAGTCAATGGAAGAGATTTGGAACTGTAAAGGACCATCTGGATCATCATCACGGACAGGAACATGTTCTAAAACAGCATCAAACAATGGACGCATATCACCTTCACGCACATCTTCACTTAAGCCTGCATAGCCGTTTAAGCCGGATGCATAAATGATTGGGAAGTCGAGCTGCTCTTCAGTAGCACCAAGCTTGTCAAACAATTCAAAGGTAGCGTTAATCACGTAATCGCAACGTGCTCCTGGGCGGTCAACTTTGTTAATCACTACGATCGGCTTCAAACCCAGTGCCAAGGCTTTCTTTGTAACGAAACGGGTTTGTGGCATCGGGCCTTCAACCGCATCCACTAAGAGCAACACGCCGTCAACCATCGAGAGAACGCGTTCTACTTCACCACCAAAATCCGCGTGTCCTGGGGTATCAACGATGTTGATATGAGTGCCGTCGTATTCCACTGCACAGTTCTTAGACAAAATAGTAATGCCACGCTCTTTTTCCAAATCGTTTGAGTCCATGACGCGTTCGGTCATTTTTTCATTGGAACGGAATGTGCCTGATTGGCGCAAGAGTTGGTCAACCAGGGTAGTTTTACCGTGGTCAACGTGGGCGATGATGGCGATATTACGGAGTGCGCGTTTAGTCATGTGAAGCTTCTAAAGTGAAAGATAAGTAAAAGGGTTAATTAATGAGCCTGAGAAATCAAACGCTTGGGATGCAATACCCCAGAGCGCCAATCAGCAGTACCAATAAAATTGTGGGGTGCAGCAGTAGCGCGATAAATACGCACCAATGCTTCGATGGATGGCAGATTGAGGGGAACACGCTGGCCCATCTCTAGGCGCTTCGCTTGTTGTTCATCCACCGTTAAATGGGGCAAGGTTTGTAACAAGGCATCTACTGGCAATATATAGCTAGCGCTATTTTGTAAGCCACTCTGAATAGATTCGATAGTAAATGACTGTTCCAAATTCAGGTGCCCTACTTCGGTACGGCGCAAACCAACTAAATGGGCGCCACAAGCTAATGTATTACCAAGGTCTTCCGCCAGCACACGAATATAGGTGCCCTTGCTGCAACTCACTTCTAAAGTCGCTTCAGGCCACTGAATATCAGTCCAGCGAATGTGATGAATGGTGATGTTACGTGGAGCGCGCTCTAACTCAATACCAGCGCGTGCGTATTCATATAAGGGCTTGCCATCACGCTTGAGCGCTGAATACATTGGCGGCACCTGGGTAATCGGGCCAGTAAACTTAGGGAGCAATGCATCTAGTGCACTTCTGATGTCAGCTTCATTTGCAAAACTAGGCAAAGGCAGCTCTTCAATAATGTGACCTTCTGCATCACCTGTATCCGTACGTGATCCAAATTTCACACGCGCGATATAAGTCTTATCAGCCTCTAATAAGTCCTGCGAATACTTAGTAGCCTCACCCAAACAAATGGGTAAAAGACCAGTAGCCATCGGATCCAGAGTGCCGGTATGACCTGCTTTATCCGCATTAAAGGCGCGCTTGACTGCAGTGACCGCACCCTGAGAACTCATTCCCATAGGCTTGTCCAGCAACACTACACCGTCGATCCGAATAGCCATGAGTTATTTATTCTCGTCTTTGTGATCGCTCTCTACAGCTTGATCGATCAATCGAGACATCTCTATGCCATGCTCGACTGAGCTGTCATAGTGAAAATGTAATGTAGGCACGGTATGTATGTGCAAACGCTTAAACAACAAAGAGTGTAGATACCCTGCTTTTTCCTGCAGTGCCTTCAAGGCATGCTCAGGCTCAGCACCTAAGACTGTAAAAAATACCTTGGCATGCGCTAAGTCTGGCGTTAGCTCAATACTTTGAAGGGTAATTAAGCCTAAGCTTGGGCTACGCAACTCACGCGGAATGAGCTCGGCCAGGTCTCGCTGAATTTGATCGGCGAGACGCTGGTTACGATGAGGGCTAGTTTTATGCATATCGCTATGTCTTAGAGTGAACGAGCAACTTCCGTTACTTCAAACACCTCAAGCTGATCACCCTCTTTAATGTCGTTGTAGCCTTTTAATGACAAGCCACATTCAACACCGGCACGAACCTCTTTAGCGTCATCTTTAAAGCGCTTGAGAGAATCCAATTCGCCAGACCAGACAACTACATTGTCACGCAAAAGGCGAACGCTAGAGGTACGTTTAACGACACCGTCAACAACCAAGCAACCCGCAATTGCGCCCACTTTAGATACCAAGAAGACCTGACGAATCTCAACCAAGCCAGTGATCTCTTCTTTCTTATCCGGGGTTAACATGCCACTCAAGGCTAATTTCACCTCGTCTACGGCGTCATAAATAATGTTGTGATATCGAATATCGACACCATTATTCTCGGCTAACTTACGTGCAGCAGCATCAGCACGGGAGTTAAAACCAATAATCACGGCTTTAGAAGCGACAGCCAAGTTCACGTCAGTTTCAGTAATACCACCCACTGCTGCGTGAACAATTTGCACTTTCACTTCTGGAGTAGAGAGCTTCATTAAAGACTGAGCCAAAGCTTCTTGCGATCCTTGTACGTCTGCCTTGATAATTAAAGGCAATAGCTTTGCTTCAATCGCTCCCTCTTCCATGTTTTCCATCATGGTTTCGAGTTTGAATGCTTGCTGTTTAGCTAACTTCACATCGCGGAACTTACCTTGACGGAAAAGTGCGATCTCACGGGCTTTACGCTCATCAGGAACTACTTGTACTGACTCACCTGCAGCCGGTACTTCTGATAAACCTTGAATTTCTACTGGAATAGATGGGCCGGCCTCATTACATGGCTTACCATTCTCATCCATCATCGCGCGAACACGTCCAAAGGTAGAGCCGGCCAAGAGCATGTCACCACGCTTGAGGGTTCCAGACTGAACCAAAACGGTTGCTACTGGGCCCTTACCTTTATCTAGGCGAGCTTCAATTACCAAACCTTGTGCGGGTGCATCTCTTGGAGCTTTGAGTTCCAAAATTTCAGCTTGCAATAGAACATTCTCTAGCAAAGCATCAATACCTTCGCCCGTTTTCGCGGACACTGCAATAAATGGTACATCGCCACCATATTCCTCTGGCACTACCTGCTCAGCTACTAACTCGGTCTTCACGCGATCAGAATTTGCTTCTGGTTTATCAATCTTATTGATTGCAACTACCATCGGTACGCCACCAGCTACAGCATGGTGAATCGCTTCTTTGGTTTGCGGCATCACGCCATCATCTGCAGCAACAACCAAGATCACGATATCCGTTGCCTTAGCACCGCGTGCACGCATTGCTGTAAAAGCTTCGTGACCCGGAGTATCTAAGAAAGTAATCATGCCGCGTGGAGTTTCTACATGGTACGCACCAATATGCTGGGTAATACCACCCGCTTCACCGGTGGCCACTTTAGCCGCACGAATCTTATCGAGCAAAGAAGTTTTACCGTGGTCAACGTGACCCATCACCGTCACTACAGGTGGACGTGGTAACAACTCTGCATCATGTCCATCAGTACCAATATCAAAATCGGGATCATCCAATTTAGCCGCATGTGCTTTATGACCCATTTCTTCAACGATGATCATCGCAGTATCTTGATCGAGCACTTGGTTGATGGTAACCATCTGACCCATACCCATTAATAACTTAATCACTTCTGCGCTCTTCACTGCCATTGCATGAGCTAACTCAGCAACAGTAATGGTTTCAGGAACCTGCACATCATGAATCACTGGCTCTGTTGGAACTTGGAAGTTGGTATCTACGTTAGCTTCAGCGATTTGACGTTGCTTTTTACGCCCACCACCTGAACGCCAGCCACCAACGCCACCAGATGAATCCCCACGCGTCTTCAGACCACCCGGTTTCTTGGCGCCTTCTTCTTGCCAAGTAGAGGATGTTTCGGAAGACTTAATCGTTTTACCGCCAACTTTAACTACAGCCTTCTTCTTATCGTCTGCACCTTCCGCTTTTGCGGGCTTGTGCAATGTGCCTTTTTTCGCTTCTTCAGCAGCAATTTCACTTGGCGCCTTCAGAACGCGAGCAGGAGCACTCATCATGTCGCGAATTGCCAAAGCTTCAGCTTCTGCAGCAGCACGACGAACACGAATTTCTGCCAACTCTTTTTCTTTGCTAGCAGCTATCTCTTTAGCTGCTTTATCGCTTTGTGCTTTCTTTTCAGCAGCAGCAGCGGCTGCGGCAGGTGCCTTGTCTTCAGATTGAACTTCATCAACAGGCTGTGCCACTTCTTTTTGGCGAGCCTCTTCAGCAGCCTGCATTTCCGCTTCTTGACGAGCTAATAATTCTGCTTGACGGATCGCTTCAGCTGCGCGCTTCTCTAACTCTTCTTCAGACAGAATGGGTTTAGCTGGAGTAGTAGGTACTGCTGCCTTTGCTGGCGCCTCTTCTACTGCAGGAGCTTTATCCCCCGCTTTTACTAATACACGCTTTTTACGCACCTCAACCTGAACGGTACGAGTACGACCAGCAGAATCCGCCTGACGAATCTCAGAATTCTCGCGTTTGATTAAAGTAATCTTTTTACGAGCGCTCGTATCGGCATTGCCATGCGCTTTTTGCAAATGCTCGAGCAGAACAGTCTTGTCCTTCTCGGTAATGCTCTCATCTTCAGAACCTTTATCGATCCCAGCGGCCTTCAATTGTTCCAAGAGGTCAGCCGCGGTTCTTTTTAGTTCCTTAGCAAGTACTTTTACTGTTGTTGTTGCCATGCACTACTTCCTCTCATGAAGTAAACCAATGTTCGCGCGCTTTCATGATGAGCGTTTTCGCAGTTTCTTCGTCAATTTGTGTCGCCTCAACTAGCTCATCAACAGCTAGTTCAGCAAGGTCGTCACGGGTGTGAACTTGATTCTCAGCAAGCTTTGCAATCAATTCCGTCGTCATTCCTTCTAAAGAACGCAAATCTTGAGACACTTCGCCGATACGCTCTTCTTTTGCTAACTCCATCGTCAGCAAAGAATCACGAGCACGGGTACGGAGCTCATTTACAGTGTCTTCATCGAATGAATCGATTTCTAACATTTCTGAAAGCGGAACATAGGCCACTTCCTCTAATGTATTGAAACCTTCTTCAATCAAAATATCCGCCACTTCTTGATCAACGTCTAATTTGTCCATAAATAACTGACGTACAGAAGAAGCTTCTTTTTCTGTCTTCTCAGCAGACTCTTCAGGAGTCATGATGTTGATCTGCCAACCAGTTAAATCGCTAGCCAGGCGAACGTTTTGTCCGCTACGCCCAATGGCGATCGCCAGGTTCTCTTCATCAACCACTACGTCCATCGCATGACGCTCTTCGTCGACTACGATTGAAGAAACTTGTGCTGGGGCCAAGGCTCCAATTACAAACTGTGCTGGATCTTCAGACCACAACACAATATCGACTGCTTCGCCAGCCACTTCGTTACGCACCGCAGTGACGCGTGTGCCACGAACACCAACGCAAGTACCAATGGGATCGATACGCTTGTCATAAGTAACAACGGCGATCTTCGCGCGGATACCAGGGTCACGAGCTGCACCCTTAATCTCTAACAAGCCCTGTTCCATCTCTGGAACCTCATTCTCGAACAACTTGATCAAGAAATCAGGGCAAGTGCGGGAGAGTTCGATTTGCGGGCCACGTGCTTCACGATCCACTTTGAGGATGTAGGCACGGACACGGTCACCAGAACGCAAATTTTCTTTTGGAATCATTTGATCACGGCGGAGCAATGCTTCGACACGACCAGATTCAATAATCAATCCATTTTTGTCAGCACGTTTAACGGTACCGGTCATGACTTTTTCGCCACGCTCAAGGTAGTCGTTCAAAATTTGCTCACGTTCAGCATCACGAATGCGCTGCAAGATTACTTGCTTGGCAGCTTGTGCGCCGATACGTCCAAATGCTAAGGATTCAATTTGCTCTTCGATATAGTCGCCAACTTCCATGTCAGCGAGTTGCTCTTGGGCTTCAAATTGCAGAATCTCTTTATCTGGCTCTTGCAGACCGGCTTCGTTAGGAACCACCAACCAGCGACGGAAGGTTTCGTATTCACCAGACTCACGATCAATTGCTACGCGAATATCTACATCTTCTGATGCATACCGCTTCTTAGTGGCTGATGCCAACGCCATTTCTAACGCCTCGAAGACGATAGCTTGATCAACGTTCTTTTCACGCGCTAAGGCGTCTGCCAACATGAGAACTTCTCGACTCATGACTTTCTTCCTTTGAAATCAATAACAGGGACCAACCGAGTTTTATCAACCTCGGCTAAAGAAAACTCCAATTGAGAGGGCTGACCATCAGCACCCTCAAACTCCAAACCAAATTTCGCATCAGGCGAATCCAACTCACCAGTCAGCAAACCTTGCAACACACCACGAAAATTCTTACGGCTGCCAACGGCAACACGTAATTTCAAATCCACTTCCATTCCAGCAAAGCGCTCAAAATCCTGCGCACTCTTCACAGGACGATCTAAGCCTGGTGAAGAAATTTCCAAGCGCTCGAAAGGAATGTTCTCTACTGGCAAGGTGTAGCTCAATTGATGACTCACCTTTTCGCAATCGAGGACAGATATCAAACGCTCATAATCTGGGTTTTCAATCGTGACGCGCAGCAATCCTCCGGCTTCACGTTCGATATCGACCAACGTGTAACCTAAGTTTTCCAGCTCTGCAGAAATAACCTGCTGATCCTTCACGACTCCCCCTCATACCAAAATTGGCAAAAAAAAATGGGCTTTGAAGCCCATATTCTCGAAATTCAGAACAGGCCGACTTACGTTGATCGCAACATCAGTCGGTAAACACTAAAAACGGCAAACACTTGCTGCAAGTCCAAAATTATAGCTGACTCCTAGGGAAAACTGTTAGAAATCAGAAGCTTTCGCTAGGATTGCGGGGCTTTCTAGGGCCCTTATTGAAAGGTTTTCGTCCTTTTGGGGCAGCCCGTTTAGGGCCATTTCCAGGACTTTGTGGGCTAGCAGTGACAAATGCGGACTGCCCGTGGTGCACCTTTTTGGCTTTATTACGGCCTTGTCCGTTTCCACCCTGCCCGCCTTGCCCACCTTGACCAGGTCTACCACCCTGGGTTCTGCCACGGAATGGACCGCGTCCATCACCTGAACTACCGCTACCCGGTTTTGCACCCCGCCCTTGATGGGTTAGGCCGTTATGACCACTTGCCAGCGTCAATGCATCACGCGAACCCCAATAAGAAACTGAAGTTTGCATTGGATCCGGTTGGAAATCTTCTCCCGTAGGACGACGATCCCGATTATTGGAATTAGCGTTAGGGTTGCGACCCTTGTCTTGCGGCTGTGGCATTTTTAAGCCTGCAGACTTCATCAAGTTATAGATTCCGCCGGCCTCAATCTCTTCCCATTTTCCCCGTCTCAAGCGTGGAGGCAATAAGAAAATGCCATAACGAGTTCGGATTAAACGAGAAACCGTATGACCAACCGCTTCAAACATACGACGCACTTCGCGATTACGTCCCTCACTTAATGCAACGTGGTACCAACGGTTGGCACCGTCACCACCACCCATCGATAGGCGTAAGAATTTAGCTTGGCCATCATCGAGCGTAATACCGCTTTTCAATTGCGCTGTGTTTTCTTGACTCAACTCACCCAAAATACGCACAGCGTATTCACGCTCTACTCCATAGCGGGGATGCATTAAACGATTGGCCAATTCACCGGAGGTTGTAAATAACAATAAACCTTCCGTATTAAAGTCTAAACGACCGACTGCGATCCAGCGACCCTGCCTGGGTTTTGGCAAACGATCAAATACGGTTGGACGACCTTCCGGATCAGACTGGCTAACGATTTCACCAGCAGGCTTGTGGTACATGATGACGCGTGGCGGCTTCGTCTGAATCTTGCGATGTACTGGCTTGCCATTGATGCGTACTTGATCTGTTGGTCCGATGCGCTGGCCAATATGCGCAGGCAAGCCATTAACTGATACACGCCCTTGAACAATCAAGTCTTCCATGTCGCGACGTGAGCCCATGCCAACGTCCGCCAATACTTTGTGAAGCTTAACGGTATCTTCATCATCTGCGTCATCATCCAAACCATCAAGGTCAGACCAAACTTCATCACGCATGCTCAGCGGTAAATCATCTACGTTTGCAAATTGCAAACTACTCATCTCTTCTTCGGTAGGCGCATCAAAATCGTCATCTTCGCTTGAGCGTTGGGCGCGGCGCTCTGCACCAGTTTGATGGGAGATTTCGCTCTCATTCAAACCCTCAGGATTTTTTACTTCCTCAATTTCAGGGGCATCTAATGCGGCATCAAACTCTCCTGACACTACAGATGCAAATAAGGCATCACTATCAGCTGGATTTGGAGCCAACTTCGCGACTGGATTGTTCCCACCTTCGCGAGGCACCTGAGAATCTCCACCCTCTCTGCGAGGCCGATCCTTATTGAAAGGACGCTTCTTGTTAAATGGATGCTTTCCCGTCCCTTGGCGGCGCGGACGACGTTCGCCCCGCTCTCCACCTTCGCGACTTTCTGCTTTAGCACCATCCCCAGTGGCTGGTGCTGCGTCAGCGCTTGGCGGGTTTGCCGATGGATTTCCTATCGGGGATGAATCGTTTTCGTTAGAGCTTGTCATTAATTATTATTTTGTTTTGTCTGATTTTCTTCAGACTTAGGGGTAACTTCTTCAGTAGTTTCGTCATCAGACTCTTCAGTCATCACAATCTCCACTATCTCTTCTGTCTCTTCTATTTCTACTACTTCTTCAATCTCAATCAGCATGGATTCATCACCATCGATCACAACTGTTTCTACAGTTGCATCTGGATCAAACTCCATGACTGCTTGACCTAATTGTTCTGCTGCAGCCATTGGTGCAGCATCCTCTAAGATTGGCAAGCTTTGTAAGTTTGTCAAACTCAAGTCATCTAGAAATTGCTTAGTGGTTGCATACAAGCCTGGGCGACCAATAGTCTCTTTATGTCCAATAACTTCTACCCAGCCACGGTCTTCCAATTGCTTCATGACATTAGTGCTGACTGCAACACCCCGGATTTCTTCGATCTCACCCCGAGTCACCGGCTGACGGTAAGCAATGATTGCGAGAGTCTCCAACACTGCACGGGAATACTTTGGTGGCTTTTCCGGAGTCAAGCGATCGAGATACTCACGCATCGATAAACGACTTTGGAAACGCCAGCCAGTAGCAATATGCACAAGCTCCATTCCCTTGTCATCCCACCGACGCTGCAGCTCTACGAGAGCCTCCTCGATATCCGCTGTAGCAATGTCTTCAACAAATAAACGAGACAAATCAGCAACGCTAAGTGGCTCCTGCGCGCACAGGAGGGCTGTTTCAATTACGCGCTTATTGTGATCGTCCATAAAAATTGGGCTATCAGGAATATTCCTGATGAGGCTTTAAAAAATATATTTCAGTAATGGGTTTGGGGTGTTCACTAGCTACTACGATCAATCCATCTCATAAATTCTCATTCGGGGATATGTTCGCGCCGCAACGAAGTCCTTTTCGTTCACCGTTCAATCATTATAAGGTAGGCTCAATACAATAGCCACATGCACAATATTTCATCGAAACCTGCTTTTCCTTTAATTGAGGGGCCGACCTCACCTGAGCGCCGTCGTTTATTAGGGTTTGGAATGGGCATGGGGGGGCTTCTGGGCACCGCTGGCCTGAGTTCATGTAGCCTGATTGGCAACAAAAAACCGATTGTTGGTCTTGCGCTTGGAGCTGGAGCAGCTCGGGGATTTGCCCATGTAGGTGTCATCAAGGCATTGGAAGCCCAGGGAATTCGGCCTGATATCGTCGTTGGGAGCAGTGCTGGTAGCGTAATTGCCGCCCTACTAGCCTCAGGCGCCACCGGTAATGACTTAAATCGCCTTGCCCTCACCTTGGATGAGGCCACGATAGCTGATTGGGGGCTTCCTTTCGCAGGACGATTTGGCGGCTTGATTAAAGGGGATGCTTTACAAAACATGGTCAATCGTGAAGTACAAAACAAAACAATTGAGCAAATGCGTATTCCCCTAGGTATTGTCGCAACTGAACTCCAATCCGGAAAAGGCGTGTTGTTTAGAACGGGGAATACCGGTTTAGCAGTTCGTGCGTCTTGTAGCGTGCCTGGCGTTTTTCAGCCAGCAGTGATTAGCGGCAAAGAATATGTTGATGGTGGTCTGGTCGCGCCTGTACCCGTGAGTTATGCAAGACAAATGGGGGCGACCTTAGTCATCGCAGTCAACATCTCCTCTGAACCAGTCCATCAGGATGCAAGTGGAACCTTTGGAATATTGCAACAAACCATCTCGATTATGCAAAGAAGTATTAATCAGTATGAATTGAAAAGTGCTGATATTGTGATTCAACCGCATCTTCTGCAAATGAGTGGCAGTGATTTCAAATCTAGAAATGCCGCAATTCTTGCCGGTGAAGTAGCAACCCAGGAACAAATGGCTTTAATTAAGGAAAAGTTGAGGGGCTAACTAGCACAAGGGCTAGCACCCTATAGCCTCAGAGGCTGCGAGACTTACGCTTGAGATTCTTGACTTCGTTGAGCAGTTCTTGGCGCTCAGCATCATTGAGATTATCGCTACCATCTAAACGACGCGCGCCGTCAAAACGTTTATCCCAATAAAGACTTCCAAGATCATCTACGCGAACGGTAGTTCCCTTAGAGGGTGAGTGGATAAATTTATTGTCACCCACATAAATACCAACGTGTGAAAAAGTTAAACGCATGGTATTAAAAAATACCAGATCACCAGGTTGCAACTCATCGCGATTAATCGGCTTACCAACACGACTCATCTGCGTTGATTTACGTGGCAATAAAAATCCCAGTTTATCTTTGAATACATAACCCACAAAACTACTGCCGTCTAATCCAGATTGAGGCAACTCCGCATCCCAGCGATAACGCACGCCAATCACTTCCATGGCACGATCAATCAGCTCTTCAGACTTACCAGAAACTGAATCCACCAAACGATCGGAAACGCGGGCGATATAAGAGCGCCCCGCTTGGAACATGCTCTCTTTAGGAACGCTTTCGGTAGAGGCGTCGCTCGGTGTATCGGCTGCATAAACCGACAAAGAAACAAGCAAGCCCATGGCAATAGCCAGGACCTTTGGAAGTAGCGCTTTTTTCAGTGACATCGGATCAGTTTAACAAAGAACCCTTAATTAACCAAGTCTTCACTCTAGCCCTAACTCGTTGTTTATAAACATGATTTTGCATTAAAACAGGGCTAATGCACCAAATTAGCCCATTCAAGAGGGTTTTGGACCCCCTATTAAGTCAGTTCAGCGGCTGCAAAAAGCTCCTTGGTATAAGTTTGGCGCGGATGCCGAATGAGTGTTTCGGTATCGCCAAACTCCACCACTTTGCCATCCTTGAGCACCATTACCTCGTGTGACATCGCTCGAATGACTGCTAAATCATGACTAATGATGAGATAAGCCAGGTTGTATTTCTTTTGCAGTTCGGACAACAAGGCCAGCACTTGTTTTTGAATCGAGACGTCCAAGGCTGAAGTGGGCTCATCTAAAACCAAAATTTGTGGACGTAGGATCAACGCTCTGGCAATCGCAATCCGTTGGCGCTGTCCACCAGAAAACTCATGCGGGTAGCGCGTTAAAGCGGAGCGATCTAAACCAACCTCTTTGAGCATATCCACTACTCGAGTTTCTCGTTCTGTTGCTGAGAGTTTCGGGAAATGGATGTCTAAACCCTCAGACACAATTTGCATCACATTCATGCGCGGCGATAAAGAACCGAATGGATCCTGGAAAATGACTTGTAAGCTCGAGCGCATTGCGCGACGCTCAACTGGTTTTAATTTTTGCCAATCACTGCCAAGAACATCAACATCCCCGCTCACTTCTGCCGAAGAGTCACCAAGCAAACCTAAGACTGCCATACCAAGTGTTGTTTTGCCTGAGCCTGACTCACCAATCACGCCAATAGTCTGGCCTTGCTTTAATTCAAAGCTCACTTTTTTCAATACTTTGTGAGATGGTGCTTTTTTAAACCAAGAGACAGACTCAGAACTTGGATAAGCCACAGAGAGTTCTTCAGTTTTCAATAGAACTGGGGCCAAAGGCATTACCGGAGCTAGCTCACGCACAGGTTCGCTGTTGACCAATGCTTTGGTATAGGGATCACTCGGGTGAGTAAAGACCTGTTTAGTTGGCCCTGACTCCATGAGAATGCCTTGATTTAATACTGCCACTCGCTGTGCAAAGTGCTTTACCAAATTCAGATCATGGGTAATCAGGAGAATACCCATTCCACCTTGATCTTTAGATTCTTCTTGAAGCTCTTTCAGTAGATCCAAAATCTGTAAACGCAAGCTCACATCCAATGCGGTGGTTGGCTCATCTGCAATTAAGAGCCGTGGCTTACAAGCAAGTGCCATAGCAATCATGGCGCGCTGTCTTTGACCGCCAGAGAGTTGATGTGGATAAGAATGGAAACGGCGCTCAGGTTCTGGGATACCGGTCTTTCTCAGTAAATCAATCGCAGCATCAGTGCAGTCTGACTTAGAAATCAGAGGCTGATAAATCTGTACTGCTTCAATAATTTGATTGCCGACTGTAAAGAGCGGATTGAGAGCCGTCATTGGCTCTTGAAACACCATGGCGATTTCTCGACCCCGAATTTCACGGATATCTTGAATCGGCAAGGAGAGTAAATCCACAGTGCCCTGTCCGTCTTTTTTATTCCAGAGAATTTTTCCAGAAACTTTGGCGCCCTCTGGCTCCAATCGCAATGGAGCTAGTGCAGTTAATGTCTTCCCAGAGCCAGATTCACCCACAAGAGCGACCCGCTCACCAATACCAACCTCTAAATCCAAATTCTTAACGGCAAATTTCTCACGCCGGCCAGAGCCAAATGAGATTGACAGATTCTCGTAACGCAGCAAAGTCATGGGCGACCTCCACTCATCACACCAGACTTACGAGAATCGAAGGCATCCCGCAAGGCTTCACCCATAAACGTTAACAAGAGCAAGGTGGCCACTAATACGACAAAGGTCGATAGTGAAATCCACCAGGCATCTAAATTACTTTTGCCCTGCGAAAGCAATTCTCCCAAGCTTGGGGTTCCAGGCGGTACGCCCAGCCCCAAGAAATCTAAACTAGTTAGCGAAAGAATTGCGGCGCTCATCCGAAACGGTAGGAAGGTAATCACTGGGGTCAAACTATTGGGCAAGATATGACGCCACATAATTTGGACATTCGTTAACCCTAAGGCACGTGCCGCTCTCACATACTCCAGAGCACGATTGCGGAAAAATTCTGCGCGTACGTAATCAGACAGACCCATCCAGCCAAAGGCGGCCAGAAGAATGATTAGCAGCGAAACACTGGGATTAAAGATTGAGGCAAAGATGATGAGGAGATATAACTCAGGCATCGCCGACCAAATCTCAATCAGGCGTTGTGAGATGAGGTCGAACTTACCACCAAAAAATCCCATCAGTGATCCAGTCAGAATTCCCACACTCACACCGACGATCGTCAGAGCCAAGCCAAACAAAATGGATAAACGAAATCCATAAATCAAGCGGGCAAGTACATCGCGTCCACGATCATCAGTACCTAACCAGTTTTCCCAAGAAGGTGGCGCTGGGTTTGGAACCTGGGAGAAATAATTAAGTGTTTCATAGCTGTAGTGAATTGGCGGGTAGATGGCCCAATTACCATTACTCGTAATATTTTGACGTATATCCGGATCTAAAAAATCGGTGGGCGTGGAAAAGTCTCCACCAAACACAGTTTCCGGCTGATTCTTCGCAATCGGGAAATAAAAATGTCCATCGTAGCGCACGACTAGTGGCTTGTCATTGGCGATGAGCTCTGCACACATTGACAAGCCAAAGAGGATGGTGAATATCCACAGGCTGGCGTAACCAGTACGGCTATGTTTAAAGCGCTGCCAACGATTCATGAACCGCCTCCAGCGCCAAATTGAATGCGGGGATCAACGTAAACGTAGCAAAGATCAGAAATCAACTTGGTAAATAAACCAATCAAGGTGAATAAATACAAGGTGCCAAACACTACTGGGTAATCACGACGCATCACGGACTCATAAGACAGTAAGCCAAGTCCATCCAAAGAGAACAAGGTCTCAATCAAGAGCGAGCCCGTAAAAAATGCGCCGATAAAGGCGGCAGGAAAGCCTGTCACTAGTGGGAGAAGTGCATTACGAAAGACATGCTTCCACAACACTTGTTGTTCCGATAAACCCTTGGCTCTGGCGGTAAGAACATACTGCTTCCGAATCTCTTCTAAAAAAGAATTCTTAGTCAACATCGTCACGACAGCAAAACTACCCAGCACCGAAGCGGTGATTGGCAGAACCAAATGCCATAAATAGTCCATCACCTTGCCAATCAGACTCAGCTCACTCCAGTTATCCGAAGTCAAGCCTCGCAAGGGAAATATTTGTAAGAAACTACCGCCACCAAAAAGAACTAACAACAGCACGCCCAACACAAAACCAGGAATGGCGTAACCCACCAAAATCATACTGCTGGTAACGGCGTCAAAGCGTGAGCCATCCCGGACTGCCTTGGCAATCCCGAGTGGAATCGATACTAAATACGTAATAAAGAAGGTCCATAAGCCAATGCTGATAGAAACCGGTAGTTTGGAAACCACTAATCCCCAAACACTTTCATGTTGGTAATAACTTTGACCTAAATCGAAGCGTGCAAAGCGCCCTAACATCATGAAATACCGTTCTACAGGTGGCTTATCAAATCCATATAACGCCTTCACCTCTTCTAAGCGTTGTGCATCAACGCCTTGACGTCCACGATAGGTCGCGCCCGCCCCTGAAGATTCTGAACCACCTGTTGCAGCACTGCCTTTGCCTTTTAATTCGAGCACCATCTGCTCCACTGGTCCACCAGGAACAAACTGCACCACTGCAAATGTCAGAGTTAATACGCCCAAAAGCGTGGGAATCATCAACAACAATCGTTTAAAGATATAAGCGCGCATTTGACCTTGCATTATTTAGACTCTTCTTTCCACCAATTTTGCATGATCCAAGGCTCTGCAGAGTAGTACAAGGGGGGCTCCGGGTAGCGCATCTCCTTGCGGTAGGCTACGCGATGGGTTGGGTTGTACCACTGCGGAACCACGTAGTAACTATTCCATAAGACGCGATCTAATGCTCGGGTTGCCGCACGTAACTCATCCCGATTTTGCGCTTTGGTAATTTCCGTTACTAAGGCATCTACTACTGGTGACTGAACGCCAATGACATTATCTGAACCTTTTTCTTTAGCAGCCTGACTGCCAAAACGATCCCATAACTCATTACCGGGATTTTGTGAATCCGGGAAACGAATGGTTGTCATATCAAAATCATATTCATCCATGCGCTTTTGATGAAGTGCAAAATCACTGGTACGGATATCTACCTGTACCCCCAGTTTCTCAAGGTTGCGCATATACGCTGAGATCACCCTTAAAAAGAATCCGCCATCCTCGACGATTTCAAAACGAAATGGCTCACCCTTTTCATTGCGTAATGCCCCGTCGCGATATTGCCAACCAGCATGCATTAGGAGCTCACGCGCTTTCTTTAAATTTTGCCGTAGGCTACCAGGTGGCTTAGTAGAGGGTGCAGGCGGCATTGGTTCAAATACAGCATCTGGTACCCATTGTGGATATTTTGCTTTTAATGGCCTGAGCAATTTCAACTCTGCTTCGGTCGG
>CAIMPQ010000009.1 GCA_903843315.1 uncultured beta proteobacterium | reverse complement strand
GTCACAATTGCAGCATCAAGGGTGCCTTCGATCACTTGATCTAAGAAATTACTGGATAAGCCTGCTATCAATTTGATTTCTAGTGCGGGATAGCTCTGCTTAATTTCATTCAAAGTTTTCCCAAAGGCACCCATTAGTGCAGATACCAGGGCGCCCAGAATAATAGTTCCTCTGAGGTCTGATTTCAGGTCTGAACCAAGAGCCTCATAACGAGCCACTATTTCTTGGATGGGTTCAATCAGCGATCTCCCATGCGCGTTTAGGGTAAGGGACCGTTTGGTGCGATCAAATAGCGCTAGACCAATATCCTTTTCCAGTTGCTGTATCTGCTGGCCAGCTGCGGCTGCAGTCAGACCAATCTCTCGGGCTGCGGCGGCAACACTATTGTGGCGTGTAATCGCCAAGAAGTTTTTGAGGGTTTTGATGTTCGACATGGGTTTATTATAAATAATTTCTTTATCTCAAATAAAAATTAATTCGATTTATTTTTTACTATCTATCCATATAATGGGTGCATGTCTAATGCGGATCTCAAAGTAAGAGTATGGCGTGGCTCTCAGGAAGGGGAGTTTGTTGAGTATTTGGTACCACGGAACCCTAATCAAACGGTTTTGGATGTGGTTACCTATATCCAGAGAAAGCTGGATCCCACTTTGAGCTATCGATTTGCTTGCCGAGTTGGAATGTGTGGTTCCTGTGCCATGACTGTCAATGGCGTGGCTCGCTGGACTTGCCGTACTCACGTTTCCCAGATTCTTCAGGGTGATGCTTTAGAGATAGCCCCCTTAAATAACTTGCCGGTCATTAAAGATCTTGCTACTGACATGCGCGAGTTTTTTAATAAGTGGAAGGGTGCAGTTGGATTCTTTAAAGGCAACCAAACACGGCATGATGATTTTGCCAAAGTGGAACCAAACTCTGAAGAGCGCCAGTTAGCCAATGCAGGAATTGAATGCATTGGTTGCGGTGTTTGTTATGCCTCCTGTGAAGTTGTCGAATCTCGGCCTAATTATCTGGGGCCAGCAGCACTTAATCGGGCTTGGACGCTAACGAATGATGTGAGAGATGTTCAACAGTTAGAGCGCATGCGCGCGGTGGCGGGTGACGCCGGTTGTCATGCATGTCATACCCAAGGCTCTTGTACTGAAGCTTGCCCTAAATCCATCGAACCAACCGCAAGTATTGCTGGCTTGAAAAAGTTGATCGCTAAGGCTGCTGTACGCGGAAGTAAGTGGGGTAAGTTATGAGCACCGGAGTATTGCAAGCAAAGCTCTGGTATGCCCAAAGAATCAGCGCCATGGTGCTCGGAATTTGTGTTGCGATTCATTTACTGATTATTTTTTACGCTATTAGAGGTGGTTTAAGTGCGCAAGAGATATTGGGACGCACCCAAGGCAATGTACTATTTGCCATTTTTTATGAAGTGTTTGTCATTGCATGTTTTGTACATGCACCTATTGGTGTGGCGAATATTTTGCAAGAGATTTTTCCTAAGAGTGGTTTGGCTGGACCCCTGTCTTGGGTCCTGGCTCTACTGATTTTGATTCTTGGCACTACTGCAGTCGTTGGTGTTTTTACGGGCGGACAGATATGAGCTCTAGACCAACATTAGATTACCGTGCTAAAAGCCACTTATCGTATTTCGCTTATGCATGTCACCGCTATTCTGGCCTGCTATTGGCATGCTTTATTCCGCTCCACTTTCTGATGTTGTCGCAATCCTTGCGGGGTATGCAGGGCTTTGAGAAATCTCTAGCTTTAACAGATGTCTGGGTCTTTAAGTTTGGGGAGTGGGCCTTGGTAATTTTGTTGGCGGTTCATTTGACTGGTGGTTTACGTCTATTAATGATTGAGTTTGGTCCATGGAGGGGTTTGCGTAAAGGCTGGATCCAACTTACTATTTTGTTCGCTATCGCTTGCGGACTCTTATTTTTATATTTTGCTAATTGATTAGGCTGATATGCAATTACAAATGAATTTGGTGGAAGAGGCCTGTAAAGAGCTCTATATTCGTGCTCTGAAAATCTTACCGGATGATATTAAAGCTGGTATCGATAGATTGGACAAGAGTGAGACAGATTTGCGTGCTCAAGTGGTTTTGAAGACCATGATTACCAATATCACTGTGGCGGAGCGCGAAGACAATCTTCTTTGCCAAGATACGGGCTTGCCTATATATAACGTCAAGATCGGTAGTCATGTTCAATTTGATGGCATGGCATTAAAAGCTGCGATTCGCAAAGGTTGCGAGCGCGCCACGAAGGAATACCCCCTTAGATCATCTGTTGTGCATCCGATTACTCGAAAAAACAATCACACCTCTTGCGGTATTGATATGCCGGCGATTCATATTGATTTTTTTGATGAAGCAGAGTCAGTTGAAATTGAAATGATCCCCAAAGGAAGTGGTTCAGAAAATAATTCCTTCTTAAAAATGGCAATCCCTGCAGACGGCATCAATGGTGTCAAAGCGTTTGTGATTGAGAGTGTTGTCTCTGCTGGCGGTAAGACTTGCCCACCAACGATTGTCGGTGTTGGTATCGGCGGCACTTCTGACCAGTGTGTAGCTATGGCAAAACGAGCAGCAACCCGTGAATTGGGTAGTGTATGCAGAGACGAGGAGGGGGCTAAGCTTGAACAAGAGCTGAGCGCAGCGGTGAATCAACTGGGAGTTGGTCCGCAAGGCCTTGGCGGTGATGGAACCGCCTTTGCAGTCCATGTGGAGCTAGCACATACTCATATCACCATGAATCCAGTGGCTGTCAATATGCAGTGTCACTCTGCACGCAGGGCTCGTGCAACCTTTACGCCCGCTGGCGTGAGCTACGGATTCTAGGCAAATAACTTATGGCACATTACACCCTTGCAACACCAGTTAGCGAAGAAGATATTCGCAAGCTTCGTATTAACGATACTGTGACTTTGCAAAATACCTTGTTTGGCATTCGAGATGCCACCCAAATTCAGATGTTTGATCATGGCCGAAAGACTCTTTTTGATTTAAAGGGGCATGCTGTTATACATACAGCACCTAATGTACGTAAAGTTCCAGTGAGTAAAAATTTCCCCGCAGGCTATGAGCCAATCTGCATTGGTACCACCACGTCAGATCGTATGGAGCGCTTTACTCGACCTTTGATGACACAAAACGGCGTGTGCATGATTGTGGGTAAAGGGGGACTGCGTGAGGGTTCTGCGGAAGCTTTTAAGGAGCTTGGCGGGGTATATCTAGCCATTATTGGCGGTACCGCAGCCTTAGAGACTACTTGGATTGAGCAAATTGAAGAGGTTGATATGGATGATCTCAATCCAGAGTCTTTGTGGCGCTTCAAGATTAAAGATTTTGGGCCATTGTTGGTCGCAATGGATAGTCATGGCGGAAGCATTTATCAGGAAGTGAAGAGCGATGTGGCACTGAAAAAAGAAGCTGTACTAAAAAGTCTTGGAATTACTTCATGAGCACTATTCCAACAATAGACACCGATATTCTGATCCTAGGGTCTGGGGGTGCTGGTCTTTTCGCAGCCCTACATGCGCACCAAGAAAATCCCAACTTAGATATCACCATTGCCGTTAAAGGCCTATTAGGTAAGTGCGGATGTACTCGTATGGTTCAAGGTGGGTACAACGTGGCACTAGCCGAAGGAGATTCTGTTGAGCGTCACTTTATGGATACGATTGAAGGGGGCAAGTGGCTCTCTGATCAGGATTTGGCGTGGACACTAGTCAGCAAAGCAGTTGAGCGTATTCATGAATTAGAAAATGAACTCGGTTGCTTTTTTGATCGCAATCCCGATGGTACGGTTCATCAAAAAGCATTTGCTGGTCAAACATTTGATCGGACTGTTCATAAGGGTGACTTAACCGGGATTGAGATTATCAATCGCTTAGCTGAGCAAGTTTGGTCAAGAGGTATCAATCGACTTGAGGAGCATCGTGCAATTGAGCTTATTCATAGCAAGGACGGTAAGTCTCTTGCTGGAGTCTTGATGCTTGAT
>CAIMPQ010000008.1 GCA_903843315.1 uncultured beta proteobacterium | reverse complement strand
TCGAGTAAGGCGCCATCTTGATCGCAGGGCAAAAAATGAACACGACTAACACCAGCACGGATTGCTCTGCCAGAGATATTGAGCAAGCTCTTCATACCAATATCTAGATCGGTATTCTCAACCATATAGTCTTGCAATTGAGGCATCGATAATTCGGTAATGAGATCGCCTTCTGCGTCATAAAGACCTTCATAAGGACTTAAGAAAATTAACTTATCTGCTTTGAGTGCAGCAGCAGTAGAGGCAGCTACATCTTCATAAGCCAAATTAAATGCTTGACCTGTAGGGGAGAAGCCCAGTGGCGAGAGTAGAACAATCTTATTACTGTCTAAGGATTGACCAATAGAACTAGAGTCTACTTTGCGTACTACACCAGTATGAATATAGTCGACCCCCTCTACAACACCCACCGGCATTGCAGTGATGAAGTTTCCAGAGATCACTGAAATACGGGAGCCTGCCATTGGCGTGTTTGGGAGACCACGGCTAAAGGCTGCTTCGATATCGAGGCGTAATTCACCAGCAGCCTCTTTGACGCACTCCAAAGCTGCAGCATCGGTAATGCGGTAATTCTGAATAGAGCTTTTACCAAACTTACTTTTAATCTTGCGCAACATCAGTTGCTCTTCAATCTGTGGACGAATACCATGAACCAAAACGATGCGCATGCCCATGGCATGCAACATAGCGATATCCTCAATCAGGTTCTCCAGACCGATTTCCTGCACTAGTTCACCAGCAAAGGCGATCACAAAGGTCTTTTCACGAAAGCTGTGAATGTAGGGCGCGACGTCGCGCAACCACCCTACGAAGGGGAAGTTGGAGGTAGTTTCATCGGCATTTGAAGCCGGGTTTGGTGCATTTGTTGGCATAGTGAGAAAATTATAGGGTGCAAGAGCCTATAAACCAACAAAAACCCAAAGCAATGCCAAAGCCTGTGCCTGCTTCCAACACCTCACGCAGGCTCGAAATTCGCTTTCCGGAAGAATTGCCTGTCTCTGGCCAGAGGCAAATAATCAAAGATGCCTTGCAGAGCCATCAGGTGGTCATTGTTTGCGGTGAGACAGGCTCAGGCAAGACTACCCAGCTACCAAAGATTTGCTTGGACCTGGGGCGTGGCACCATCAATGGCGGCAAGTTGATTGGTCATACTCAGCCTCGTCGTATTGCTGCGACCGCTACGGCGAAGAGAATTGCTCAAGAGCTCGGCTCGCCAATCGGTCAAGACGTAGGCTATCAAGTACGTTTTGCTGATAAGACAAGCCACACGGCCTCTATCAAGCTCATGACAGACGGAATCTTGCTGGCAGAGACCCAGCGCGACCCTCAGCTCAAAGCCTATGACACCCTCATCATCGATGAAGCCCATGAGCGGAGTTTAAATATTGATTTTCTTTTGGGATATCTGCGTCAGCTGCTACCAAAGAGACCGGATCTCAAACTCATCATCACCTCTGCAACGATTGACGCTCAGCGTTTTGCCGAGCACTTTGCCATCAACGGCAAAGTGGCGCCAGTGATTGAGGTGAGTGGAAGATTATTTCCAGTAGAACAGCGTTATTCACCGCTTGAGCCTGATGCTAAACCGGATGGAAAAAAAGAATCCAAGGCTGCGAAAGAAATTCCGGATGCCGTTACTGAAGAAATCGCTAACCTTTGGAGAGAGGGCGCGGCAGGCGCCGGTGATGTGTTGGTCTTTCTGCCGGGTGAGCGAGAGATACGGGATTGCGCCGAAGCCCTGCGCAAGGATCATGTATTGCAGCAGCGTTTTCATCCAGAGATTCTGAGTCTATTTGCCCGCCAATCGGTAGCAGAGCAAGAGCGGGTATTTAATCCAGGCAATGGACGTCGTATCATTCTGACGACCAACGTTGCTGAAACTTCTTTAACGGTGCCCAATATTCGTTATGTGATTGACAGTGGCCTGGCTAGAGTCAAGCGCTACTCTTATCGTAATAAGGTAGAGCAATTACAGATTGAGCCCATCTCCCAGGCTGCCGCCAACCAAAGAGCCGGTCGTTGTGGTCGTGTATCGGATGGCACCTGTATCCGGTTATATAGTGAGCTAGATTACCAAGGGCGCCCCAAATTTACCGACCCCGAAATTTTGCGCAGTTCATTGGCAGCAGTTTTACTACGCATGAGCTCGTTGCGTCTGCCAAAAATTCAGCATTTCCCATTCATTGATAAGCCTCTTGGTAGAGCAATAGTAGATGGGGTCCAACTCTTAGATGAATTAGGTGCTATCGAGTTTGATGACTCAGATGCTGGCGATGGCAAGGATATCAATAACAGCTTTAAGCTCACAGCCATTGGTAAGCAATTAGCAGAGTTGCCATTAGATCCCCGCATTGGTCGCATATTACTATCGGCTAAAGAGCAAAACGCTTTAAAAGAAGTGACCATCATCGCATCGGCTCTAGCTACACAAGATCCCCGGGATAGACCGATGGATCAGGCGGCGGCTGCAGATCAAGCACACCTACAATTTGCCGACGAGCGCTCAGAGTTTCTGAGCTTTGTAAAACTCTGGAATTGGTATCAGGATGCTCTTCAACACAAGCATAGCAATCGCCAGCTAGAGAATTTATGTAAAAGTAAATTCTTGTCGCCGCGTCGTTTACGTGAATGGCGAGATGTGCATGGCCAACTGCATACGATGCTTGGTGAGAAGGGGTGGAAAGAAAATAGTTTGGCAGCTACATACGAACAGGTGCATTTATCTTTATTGACCGGTTTGTTGGGCTACGTTGCGAAAAAAGAAGAGGATGAAAAATCCCAGGACCGCAATAGCAAAACTGGCGGCTATGTGGGTGCAAGAGGAATACGTCCCTTTATTTGGCCCGGATCAACCATTGGCAAGAAAGCGGGTGCCTGGATCTTAGCTGGTGAACTGCAAGAGACTAATCGCATGTATGCCCGCACAATTGCCAAGATTGAGCCGCAATGGGTTGAGCAAGTAGCAGCCCACCGCCTGATCAAGTCATTAAGTGATCCGTTTTGGGATAACCGCCAAGGTGAAGTGCTGGCATTTGAGCGTGGCACCTTATATGGTTTGCCGATTTACCATGGCCGACGTGTGCGTTATGAGCCCCACAACCCAGATGAAGCCCGTGAGTTATTTATACGTCAAGCCTTAGTTCAAGAAGAATTATTTGGGCGTATGGACACACCAGCATTGCAGCGCGAAACAGAGGCAGATGCCAAGAAAAAATATCCTGGATTATTTAACTTCTTTTGGCATAACCGTCGCCTCATCAAAGAAATTGAAGCGCTTGAGCATCGCTCACGCCGTCCTGATGTGTTGGTTGACGATGATCTTCTCTTTGCATTCTATGAGTCACGCATTCCGAAAGAGATCCGGAGTCGGGATGAGTTGAAGTCTTGGCTTAAGAAGGAAGTTGAGCTAGATAATCAGCTACGACTCGAAAAAGCGGATTTGATGCGACATGAAGCTGCTGGTATCACAGTGGATCGCTATCCAAAGAAAATGATGGTGGGTGGCGCAGAGCTTAGCCTTACTTATCATTTCGAACCCGGCAGCCCAAAGGACGGAGTGACATTAGTGGTGCCACTGACACAACTAAACCAAGTAGATGGTCGTCGTTCTGAATGGTTGGTGCCCGGGATGTGTGAGGAGAAAGTGCTCCTCCTGTTGAAATCCTTGCCGCAAAAACTCAGACGGCATTGTGTACCGTTGCCTGATTATGCAAAGTCATTCTTAGAGCGCATGCTAGAAGAAAAACAATTTGGGGTGGGGGATTTCTTAGACAGTCTGATTGGAGATATCCGCAAAGAGCGCGGTTTGGAAATTAAACGTACTGACTTTAGGCCTGAATCATTACCTTTGCACTCATCCATGAACTTCCGCCTGATTGATGAACATGGTCGCCAGCTTGAAGTAGAGCGCAACTTAGCGCGCTTACGTTCTGAATATGGTGAAACGGCACGCAGCGCTTTTCAGGCGATTGCTCAAGAAACGGCCCAGGTCGAACTTGGGGTTGAGCTAGCACCTAGGCTTGATGGATCGAAACCCGCCATTGATAAAGCGCGCCAAGTTGAGCAGGGTGGCTATCGTACCTGGGAGTTTGGTGAGCTACCGGAGACATTGGAAATCCAAAAAGGAAATAGAACGCTATTTGGTTATCCTGCCTTGGTTGATCATGGAGACTACTGTGACTTAGAAGTCTTCGATGATCTATTGGAGGCTCGAAAGCAACATCAGTTTGGGTTGCGCCGCTTATTTGCTTTAAATAACAAAGATACTTTGAAGGCCTTGCAAAAACAGTTGCCAGGTATTCGTGAACTGGGCTTGTTGTTTATCAATGTGGGATCGGTAGAAGGTCTGATAGAACAGATTCTCAATTTGGCACTAGAGCGTGCTTTTATGATTGATCCGCTACCAATCAACCCAGAGCAATTTGCTGAACGCTTACAAGCGGGTAAAGCGCGCTTAGCCTTAATCGCTCAGGAAATTTCACGGCATGCATTGAATGCGCTCCAAGCGCATGCAGATTTACAGAAAAAAATTGCTCAGGCTAAAGCAGCATCGCCAAGCGCCTATGCCGATATTCAAACCCAAATGCAAGCGTTGATCTTCCCTAAGTTCGTAGCGGAAATTCCCTATGGGCAATTAGTGCATGTGCCCCGTTACTTAAAAGCCATTGCCATGCGAATTGATAAGTTGAGGACGAACCCCAGTCGGGATGCGCAATGTCAAAAGGATTGGGAATCCGTAGCGCGGCCGTGGCAAAAGTTACTACAGGGTAATAGGGGTTCTGCCTCTTATGCCATGACGGAAGATCAGGCTTTACAAGATTTCCGTTGGCAGTTGGAGGAGTTAAGGGTGGCTTTATACGCCCAGGAACTAAAAACCCCAAGCCCAATGTCTCTAAAACGACTAGAAAAAGTTTTGGCTAGCTTGCGCTGAGCCAAATCCACAGCACTATAGAGGATATTGGATGGTAAGAAAGGCCTCTTGATTGCTTACAATAGAAGTATGCACACATTTATCAAGATTAGAGAATTTCGCACTATTGCGGCCTCCTCTTTGTTAGCCTTACTTTCAGTAAACCCTTTTGCGCTCGCACAAACCAACGTCCCTACAGCTCAGACCCCTGTAGCAAATCAGCCGAAGCTGGCGATTATTCTCAATTCCGGAGAAGCTTCCGTGAGTTTGATCGATATGCCGACGCGTCAAGTGATGAAGACGATCCCTGTTGGAAAAGAGCCTCATCATTTGATGATGACCCCAGATCAAAAAACCTTATTGATTGCTAATGCAGCAGGTAATGATGTGGTGTTAATGAACCCAAGCACTGGGGAGTTAACTGGAAAAATACCAAACATCATTGATCCTTACCAAATTGGATACTCACCAAACCACAAATGGTTTGTAGCAAACGGTAATCGTTTGGATCGGGTAGATATTTATGCGGCTGATGGTGCTAATCTCAAATTAGCAAAGACTGTGAAGTTGGCGAAAACCCCGAGTCACATTGCATTTACTGCCGATAGCAAAATTGCATTCATCACTTTACAAGACTCTAGCGAACTTGCAGCAATCGATTTAGAAACCCAAAATATTCTTTGGGTTATGCCTACGGGCAAAGTTCCTGCTGGTTTATGGATGACTCCTGGAGATCAGTACTTATTAGTCGGTATCACTGGCGATAACTACGTACAAGTGATTGATTGGAAGGCGCGTAAGGAAGTAAAGCGCATCCCGACAGGTAAGGGCGCCCATAACTTCCGGCCCCTGGGCGATAAGAAGCATGTATTTGTCAGCAACCG
>CAIMPQ010000007.1 GCA_903843315.1 uncultured beta proteobacterium | reverse complement strand
TTGGTCGAAGATAGGGATTGCCAACCAATCACACGATCACCCTCAAGCACCCCCAATTTCGCGGCCACAGAATTTTCAGAGGGGGCCTGCAAGATTGCTGGTAGTTGAGGGGCGCCAGAAATATAAATAACAGCAAAGAAGAAAATCGCCAAAAAGAAATTGGCAAATGGTCCGGCTGCAACAATCACAGAACGTTGCCAAAGAGGTTTTCTATCAAAAGCTTCAGATTCTTCAGCCGGCACAATAGATTGTTGACGATCTCGACCATCCAATAATTTAACGTAACCTCCAAGCGGAATTGAAGCGATAACCCATTCCGTTTTATTGGCAGCTACATAAGTAAACAATGGCTTACCAAAGCCAATGGCAAATCGCAGCACGCGTACGCCGCAACAGCGCGCAGCTAAGAAATGTCCAAACTCATGAAAACTGACCAACACACCTAATGTCAGAAGGAAGGCGGCGAGGGTAATGAGTGCCTGCAAAGAAAATCCTTAGTAAATAGTGCTGAGTGAGTTTTGCATAATGAGTTTTGCTTAATGAGTTTTTTACGTACGCATCTCTTGAATAAGGTCACGAGCGACTGCTCTCGCTTGCGCGTCCATCTCCAAAATCAACTCAAGTGAACTCGCATTAGTCACACTGATGGCGCTCAAGGTTTTTTCTACGATGATGGGAATTTGCAAATAAGGCATACCTTCATCCAGAAAGGCAGCAACGGCAATTTCATTTGCCGCATTCAGGACGCTAGGGGCTGTACCACCAGCCTGCGCGGCAGCAAATGCTAAAGATAGGCAGGGAAAGCGCGCTAAGTCTGGCTCAGTAAAACTGAGTGTAGCTAGCTGAGTCAAACTCAGTGGTGCTACACCAGCTTCAATTCGCTCTGGCCAAGCAAGTCCATAGGCAATGGGGGTGCGCATATCAGGTTGACCCAGTTGCGCAATGACGGAGCCATCACGATAGCGAACCATTGAATGCACTACGCTTTGCGGATGAATCAATACCTTAATTTTTTCTAGCGGCAAGCCAAATAACCAAAATGCCTCAATCACTTCAAGACCTTTATTCATCATCGTTGCCGAATCTACCGAGATCTTTCTACCCATTACCCAATTTGGATGAGCGCACGCTTGATCAGGAGTGACATTACTAAGTTGCTCAACAGGCGTATCTCTAAATGGACCCCCTGAAGCAGTTAACCAAAGCTCTTCAACACCCTGGCTGTTATACGGCGCATTTGTAAAATCTTTTGGTAAACATTGGTAAATAGCATTATGTTCACTATCAATTGGCAGAAGCTCGCCTCCGCCATGCTTCATGGCTTGCATAAATAGATCGCCAGACATCACTAGCGCTTCTTTATTCGCTAAGAGTACCCTCTTACCTGCTTGCGCAGCGGCTAATGCAGGAAGCAGACCCGCAGCACCTACTATTGCCGCCATCACAGTGTCGCAACCCGATTCAGTTACAGCCGTTACTAAGGCTTGTGGACCATACAGGACATGCGTGTGGATTTTTTTCTCAAGCAATAGGGTGCTTAAACGAGCAGCAGCGGCAGCGTCAGTTACCACTGCAATGGCCGGTTTAAATTCAACGCACTGTTCCGCCAATCGATCAACTTGCTTTCCAGCAGTCAGGGCAACGACTTTAAAACGCTCAGGATGTGCACGAATCACGTCTAGCGTATTCACACCAATCGATCCAGTGGATCCTAAGATGGCAACTTGCCTTATTGGCATTAGACCAAGCCTGCCAGCAGTGCCGCAATGGGCATCGTTGGAATCAATGCATCCACGCGGTCTAATACGCCGCCATGTCCGGGTAATAAATGGCTGCTGTCTTTTACGCCAGCCAAACGTTTTAACTGAGACTCAAAGAGATCCCCAAAGATACTGAAAGCTACTAAAACAGTAACCATTAGGAACATTGGAGCCCAACCAAAACGAATGGCCCATGCTCCAAATAATGTGGATTCAAAAGGCAGATAAAAGACGCAGAGTAAGGCGTAGCCATAGCAAAGTAACAAGCCACCAAGCGCGCCTTCAACCGATTTTCCCGGGCTAATTTGGATGGCCAACTTGCGTTTACCAAATGCCTTCCCAACAAAATAAGCACCGATATCAGCAACCCATACCAAAGCCATGCTACTTAGCAGGAACACCAAACCAAGCTCCCGCAAAAATACCAGGGCAAACCAAGTTGCCGGTAATAAGATGAGGCCTAAGACCACATAAAAAGGACGGAGCTTTTGTAATGAGAGATTCATCCCTTTTGCTAAAACAAAAGGTGCGGCAAAGAACCAAAAGATGACTGCCAAAAGTAGCAATGCAAACTGCCATGTGGCATTTTGCATCCCCAGCAAAAATACAATGATCATCAAACAAAATAAGGCATAAAGCCATGCAGCGCGAACCGCCTCAGGCGCAATTAATCTACTCCACTCCCAAGCTGCAACTAGCAAGGCGAGCAAAAAGAAAGCGCCAATATAAATAGGCGGCAATAGGAACAGGATAGGTAAAAGTACTGCCAAAAGAACAAAGGCAGTAAAGATTCGGGTTTTTAGCATGGAGTGATGTTTTTAGTGAGCAGACTGCATCAGACTGCGTCGCTCATTGCTTGCGAGGCAAGCTGAGCACTGGTACGACCAAAACGACGCTCACGTTGACTAAACCAGTCAAACGCTTTTCTTAATTCTGCTTCGTCAAAATCAGGCCACAAAACATCGGTGAAATATAGTTCTGTATAAGCCAACTGCCACAACAAAAAATTGCTCACGCGTTGCTCACCACCGGTACGAATAAATAAATCAGGCTCTGGCGCATAAGCCATAGAGAGATGAGGTTGCAAGAGCTCTTCACTCATCTCTTCAGGCTTTAATTTAGGATTTGCTTCTAAGCAACGGCGCATCGCCTGGAGGATATCCCAGCGACCACCATAGTTTGCAGCAATCGTAAAAGTTAAGGTTTTGCATCCAGCCGTTTTTTCTTCAGAAAATTGCACCATCTCTTGAATAGCAGAATCAAAGCGACTCAAATCCCCGATTAAGCGCAAAGAAATATCATTTTCCGCAAGACGTGAAACCTCACCCTTAAGTGATTTGAGAAACAGCTTCATCAAGAAGCCCACCTCTTCTGGTGGACGACGCCAATTTTCAGAGCTAAAAGCAAATACCGTCAAATACTCCACACCTATACGTCGGCACTCTTGAACAATTTTGCGTACAGCACCCAAGCCTTCGGAATGCCCAGCCACACGGGGCATCAAGCGCTTACTAGCCCACCGTCCATTACCATCCATGATGATCGCCACATGGCGAGGAATGGCACTTACCTCTGGGATGTCTTTAGTTGAACTCAGGTGCTGGGTCATAAGAAGCTAAAAATTCAATCGGGTACTTAAACCGTCATGATCTCTTTTTCTTTTTCAGAGACAACCTTATCGACGTCAATCACAGCCTTATCTGTCATCTTCTGAATTTCATCGGTAGCACGACGCTCTTCATCTTCGGAAATTTCTTTATCTTTAGTTAAGCGCTTGAGATGCTCATTCGCATCACGCCGTAAATTACGTACCGCGATCTTGGTCTCTTCACCCTCGTTCTTAACGACTTTTGTCAAATCACGACGACGCTCTTCAGTCAACGCAGGCATAGGAACACGAATGACAGTACCTTGTGAGGCAGGATTTAAACCCAAATCAGAATCACGGATCGCCTTTTCAATTACTGCCACCATCGTCTTTTCAAATGGTTGAACATTGATGGTGCGGGCATCAGCTAAACCTAGGCTAGCAACCTGACTCAATGGGGTAGGGTTACCGTAGTAATCCACTTGAATGTGCTCCAAAATTCCTGGGTTAGCGCGTCCAGAACGAATCTTGGCTAAATTGGTTTTCAAAGCATCAAGAGACTTTTGCATCTTTTGATCGGTATTGGTTTTAATTTCTGCTGCAGACATCTGGCCTCCTATTAAACGTGCACCAAGGTACCTTCAGGTTCACCCTGAACCACGCGCATCAAGGCGCCTGGCTTGAGAATCGAAAATACTTTGATTGGTAATTTACGGTCACGACACAATGCAAATGCAGTGGCATCCATGACTTGTAAGTTTTTGATTAATGCCTCATCGAATGTAATTGTTTGGTAGCGGGTCGCTGTGGGATCTTTGACTGGGTCAGCACTATAGATGCCATCTACCTTAGTAGCCTTCAGCATTATTTCTACGCCCATTTCGGCACCACGCAAAGCAGCTGCAGTATCGGTGGTAAAGAAGGGATTGCCAGTACCTGCGGCAAAAATTACCACTTTGCCCTCACCCATTGCCCGAATTGCACGGGGGCGAATGTATGGCTCAACTACCTGATCCATTCGGAGAGCAGATTGCACGCGCGCCTCTACCCCTTTTTGGCGCAAAGCATCTTGTAATGCGAGAGAGTTCATCATAGTAGCCAACATCCCCATATAGTCGGCAGTTGCGCGATCCATACCGGCTGCACCCCCAGCAACACCGCGGAAAATGTTTCCGCCACCGATCACGATGGCAAGCTCTACACCGCTATTTACCACTTGCGCAATCTCAGCAACCATGGCGTCGATGGTGACTGGATTGATGCCAAAAGCATCGTCACCCATAAGGGCTTCACCGGATAATTTGAGGAGGACGCGTTTGTAGCCTGGCATGTTTTTATTTTCCGTAATTTGCCAAGTAAATTGCTTACTTAGCTTATTGATCTTTAAGCGCTTTTTTATATCTCTGCCAAATTATAAAGGGCTTAGGAAAGATCAAACAAAAGGGCATAGAAACCGGAGTTTCTATGCCCTTTTGGGTATTACCGACCATCTGGGGCAAGCCCCAAAACAGCTATTTATGCAGTTGCTTTAGAGGCAGCAGCTACCTGAGCAGCTACTTCAGCGGCAAAGTCATCTTGACGCTTTTCAATGCCCTCACCTACAACAAACATGGTGAAACCCTGGATTGTTGTATTTGCAGCCTTGAGCATCTGTTCAACGGTTTGCTTATCGTTCTTTACGAAAGTTTGATTCAATAAAGAAACCTCTTTGAGGTATTTCTGGATAGAACCTTCAACCATCTTCTCAACGATTTCTGGTGGTTTACCGGATTCAGCAGCCTTTTGAACCGCAACGCTACGCTCTACAGCAATAGATTCAGCAGGAACATCAGCGATCGACAGAGCTACTGGCTTCATTGCAGCAATATGCATTGCCACATCTTTAGCTGCAATCTCATCACCTTCAAACTCGACCATTACGCCAATACGAGTACCGTGGAGATAAGAGACCAATTTGCTACCACTAGTGAAACGCTTGAAACGACGTGGCATGATGTTTTCACCGATCTTACCAATCAATGCGCTACGAACTTCATCAACAGTTTGACCATTCATTGGCAATGCAAGCAATGCAGCTACGTCTGCTGGATTCTTTTCAGCAATTAACTTCACGCACTCGCTTGTAAATGCCAAGAAGTCATCATTCTTAGAAACGAAATCGGTTTCGCAGTTCACTTCGAGCAAAGCCCCTGTGTTGCCATCAATATAGGAAACAACAATACCTTCAGCCGTTACACGGGAAGCTGCTTTACCAGCTTTGCTACCAAGCTTTACACGCAGAATTTCTTCTGCGCGAGCCATATCACCATCAGCCTCAGTCAAAGCTTTTTTGCACTCCATCATTGGAGCATCCGTTTTGGCACGTAACTCACCAACCATTGCAGCGGTAATAGCAGCCATTATTCAGCTTTCCCTTCTTCAACAAACTCTTCTTCGCCTTCTTTAACGGCTGTCAAGATTTCTTGAACAGAGTTAGCTTTGCCTTCGAGGATTGCATCGGCAATCCCACGTGCATAAAGAAGAACTGCCTTACTGGAGTCATCGTTACCAGGAATGATGTATTCAACACCTTCTGGTGAGTGATTGGTATCCACTACAGCGATTACTGGAATGCCGAGCTTATTTGCTTCAGTAATAGCAATCTTGTGATAGCCAACGTCCACTACGAAAATTGCATCAGGAACGCCATTTAAATCTTGAATACCACCAAGGGCTTTTTGCAATTTGTCGAGATCGCGGTCGTTAGTCAAAGCTTCTTTCTTAGAAAGCTTTTCCCAATCGCCAGCTTCCTTGGCAACTGCCATATCTTTCAAACGCTTGAGGGAACCTTTAACAGTTTTGAAGTTGGTGAGCGTACCGCCCAACCAACGGCTGTCGATGTAAGGCATACCAGCACGAGCAGCTTCTTCAGCAATGATCTCGCGTGATTGACGCTTTGTACCAACAAATAAAATCGTGCCACGATTAGCAGCAACTTGTTTTGCAAATTTCAGGGCGTCCTGAAACATTGGCAAGGTTTTTTCCAAATTGATAATGTGAATTTTGTTGCGATGGCCGAAAATGTAAGGGGCCATTCTTGGGGACCAGAAACGGGTTTGGTGACCAAAATGGCAACCGGCTTCCAGCATTTGACGCATAGTTACTGACATAACTTCTCCTAAGGGTTGGTTCTAAAGTTGAGTCCTAGCTGCGCTAAAAAGCGCCACCCTGGAAGGCTCAACTCGGGATTTCAAGTCAAAAATAGACCTGAGACCAAAATTATAGCTTAAATATCAATGCTCTAGCCAGTCCTTCCTCACTTAAAACCGGGTGGGCAGGGTGCAAAACCGTGGTTAGGAGCCCTAAAAATGGGGTAATTGCCTAAAATTTAGGCGATTAGTGCAAACTAAAAACTGCCAAGTCGTTGATAATCAAGGCATGAATAGTGTATTTACTGCAGAAAAAGACATCTTAGGGATGCGTGAGGCTGGACGTTTGGCTAGCGAAGTCCTCGATCATGTAGCTCCACACGTCAAGGCTGGAGTGACCACTGGTGAGCTGGACAATATTTGCCATACCTATATGCGGGATGTCCAAAAAACCATCCCAGCACCACTCAATTATCAGCCTCCAGGCTATCCACCCTTTCCGGCATCGATTTGTACCTCTGTAAATGATGTCATTTGTCACGGCATTCCTGGAGATAAGGTTCTTAAGAGCGGTGATGTTGTTAATTTAGATATCACTGTCATTACACCTGATGGCTACTACGGTGATACGAGCCGTATGTTTATGGTGGGCGAAGTTTCTGTGATGGCAAAACGTCTCACACAAATTACTTTTGAATGTATGTGGCTTGGTATTGCCCAAGTAAAACCTGGGGCATCACTGGGCGATATTGGTTACGTGATTCAAACGCATGCAGAAAAAGCAGGTTATTCCGTAGTACGTGAGTACTGCGGTCACGGCATTGGTAAAGTATTCCACCAAGACCCACAAATTCTTCACTATGGCAAACCTGGTACTGGTGAAAAGCTAGTTGCCGGTATGACATTCACTATCGAACCCATGATTAACGCCGGCCGTCGAGATATTCGTACGATGCCCGATCAATGGACTGTGAAGACTAAAGATCGTAGCCTTTCGGCCCAATGGGAACATACCCTCCTCGTTACCCAAGCCGGTGTTGAAGTACTCACTTGGTCTGAAGGCAGTAACCCTCCTCCGGATTGCGTTACAGGCCTCTCTTTTAGACCAAGCTTGGCTAGCGCCTAAGTCAATGAGCATGATGCAGCAAGCGGCAAAGAGTATTACGGATGCAGCAAGTCTGCGCACCGCTCGAGAAATTGCCTACGCAGAGTTTAGGGAAACACAAGCTGTTAGCAAACTGACTAAACAACTGAGCAAACTCAGTGATGAGCTATTAGTTCATTTATGGAATAGTTGCGGGCTCAGCAATGAAGCCGCTCTTGTTGCAGTTGGGGGCTTTGGTAGGGGTGCTTTATTCCCCTATTCTGATATTGATATTTTGATATTGCTGCCAGCAGATGAAAAATTAGCCGCATCTCTATCCAAAAAAATAGAACAGTTCGTCGCGAGCTGCTGGGATACCGGCTTAGAGATTGGCTCTTCAGTAAGAACTGTAGCTGAATGCATTTCTGAATCAGAGCAAGATATCACCGTACGAACCTCTTTACTTGAGTCACGCCTTCTTTGCGGAAAAAAACAGCTCTTTAAGGAATTTGCTAAAGCCTATGAAAGTGCCCTAGATCCTAAAGCCTTCTTTCAGGCTAAACAAGCAGAACAAATCCAACGTCACTATAAATACCAAGACACCCCTTATTCATTGGAGCCCAATTGCAAAGAAAGTCCCGGGGGCTTGCGGGATTTGCAGGTGATCTCTTGGGTTAGCAAAGCGGCACTACTAGGTAATACTTTTAAGGATTTGAACCAAGCTGGCTTAGTAACCCAACGTGAACTGACTGAGCTAAACCGTAATCAGCGGTTTTTAGAAATACTGCGTGCTAATCTCCACTTACTGGCCGGACGTAGGCAAGATGTCCTCGCCTTTGACTGGCAAGCTGCCTTAGCGGCCTCAATGGGTATTCAAGAAGAATCATCACGTCAAGCCAGTGAAGCGATTATGCGTCGCTACTACTGGGCAGCAAAAGCAGTCACGCAGTTGAACGATGTGCTCTTACAAAATATTGAAGCCTTACTCTTTCCGCAAGAATCCAAGACTACCCACCCCATACCAGGTGAAGGCAATGAGTATTTCATTGAAAGACAGGGTGTTCTAGATATTACTGATCCACAGCTATACCAAAAACACCCCGAACAAATTTTGCGAACTTTTTTGGTCTTTGCGCAAACTGCCAATGTGAAAAGTCTCTCTGCCACCATTTTTAGAGCTCTCTATAACGCTCGCCAAAAGATGGATAGTAAGTGGCGTGCCAACCCAATCAATCGCGCACTCTTTATGGAGATTCTGAAACAGCCAGAAGGTGTGAGTCGTGCATTTCAGTTAATGAACCGAAGCAGTGTATTAGGTCGTTACCTCCCTGCGTTTCGTAGGATTGTAGGGCAGATGCAACATGACTTATTCCACGTTTATACGGTTGATCAACATATCTTAATGGTGCTTCGCAATGTACGTCGCTTCATGGTGATTGAATACACCCATGAGTTCCCTTTCTGTAGCAGCTTGATCGCTCACTTTGAAAAACCTTGGTTACTGGTAATTGCAGCACTCTTTCACGACATTGCTAAAGGCCGGGGCGGCGATCACTCGCAGCTTGGCAAAGCGGATACCCGAAAGTTTGCTAAAGATCATGGCTTAGATAAAAAAGATACTGAGTTACTGGTATGGTTGGTTGCAGAACATCTCAATATGAGTCAGGTCGCCCAGAAGCAAGACATCACCGACCCAGATGTAGTGAGGGCATTTGCTAAAAAGGTGGGTGACGAACGCCATCTGACTGCCCTTTACTTATTAACTGTAGCGGATGTGCGCGGTACAAGCCCCAAAGTTTGGAATGCTTGGAAGGGGAAACTGCTAGAAGACCTTTATCGTGCAACTCTCAGGGTCTTAGGCGGCGCAAAACCAGATGCCTCTTCAGAGCTAGCGCAGCATCAAGAAGAATCCCGCGCAAAATTACGCCTCTATGGCATCAATGATGACTCTTATGAAGACCTATGGCAGCAATTAGATGTTGCCTTCTTCCTTAGGCAGGATTCATCTGATATCGCTTGGCTTACACGCCATCTATATAACAAAGTCAATAGCGAACAGCCTATCGTCCGCGCACGACTCTCACCAATTGGTGAAGGTCTGCAAGTGGCTGTCTACGTAAAAGACCAAGAAGACCTGTTTGCACGCATCTGTGCTTATTTTGAAAGACATGGTTTCTCAATTTGGGATGCACGCATTCACACAACTCGTCATGGCTATGCCTTAGATACCTTTCAAATCTCTGGAAGTAACTTGGTCGATGAAGGCGGTAGCTATCGTGACATCATCCAACTGGTGGAGTTTGAATTGACATCTGCATTAACTAATGCAGATCCATTGCCACATCCAAGTATGGGTCGTCTTTCCAGGCAATCCCGCACTTTCCCGATACAACCCAGGGTACATATGGTGCCAGATGATCGCGGTAGATATTACACACTCGCACTTTCTGCAAGTGACCGTACTGGCTTGCTCTACACAATCTCTAGGGTATTAGCAAAACATCAGGTCTCTATTCATACTGCCAGAATTAATACGCTAGGTGAAAGAGTGGAAGATATCTTGTTATTAGACGCTGCCAATCTTGGCAAGAACCCAAAACTACAGATACAACTTGAGACCGAATTACTTGAGGCTTTAGGCGCTTAAGTCATTGACGATTTGCAAAGATTACTCTGGAAGCTCAATTCCACAATAGGCATATCCACCATCTACGCGCAGGATTGTGCCAGTCATATAACTAGACGCATGAGAGGCTAATAGTAGTAAAGGTCCAGCAAGCTCTGATGGCTCAGCAGCACGACGCATAGGAATAGATGCTCGCCATTTTTCGCCCTCTTCTCCCTGCAAAACACTTTTCACCATGTTGGTATTTATCCAACCTGGCGCTAAGCAATTGACTCGAATATTGTGCTGAATCAATTCCATAGCAAGGTTACGTGTTAAATGTTCAACCGCCGCCTTCGATGTTGCATAGGGAATCCGTTTGAGTTGCGACCTGAGCCCCAGCGAAGAAGAGATATTAATAATTCTGCCTGCTAGATGATTGGTAATCATATATTTGGAGACATGTGTTGCGGCCATCCAGCTAGCTTTTACATTCACATCTAAAACCCCATCCCAGTCACTCTCTAAAACATTGGACCAAGCAGCATCGGGACCTAAAACTCCAGCGCTATTAACCAATATATCAATTTTTCCGAATTTCTGATGTGCCCGATCAATGAGACTTAGGATGTCCCGCTCTTTTGTGACATCACATTTCTGAGCAAGTAGCCTTTGCCCTGAGGGATCGAGCTCTTGAGCTAATCCATTTAAGCGAATCTCATCTGAATCAGCCAGAACGACATCAGCACCAGCTTCCATTAGGATTTTGACTAACTCACTGCCTAAGCCGCCGGCTGCTCCAGTTACTATAGCAACCTGCTTTTCCAAAGAAAATTGATCAATCCATTTCATAGTGGTCTAGGACTTTAAGCCTGAGTATTTAGCCAATCCTTGAGGGATTGATTAAATTTATCTGCCTGCTCCATCAAGAAAAAATGGCTGGCATTATCAAAAATAATTGTCTTTGAGTCAGCAATACCATCACTCAAAATCTTTGTTGCTGTAAGCGAACAGATGGGATCATTCTGCCCTGCCATGATTAAGGTAGGTTGAGTAATGAATCTGAGCTGACTACTCGTATCATGATTTTGGCATGCCTCATTCTGACGGCTATAGCATGCAGGTAGGCGAGTCTCACCACCAATCAAGGCCTCAATTTTCTGAACCTGCTCTTGCTTGTGGTTAAAGAAATCGGCAGAGACAAAGTTCTGCACAGAATGGCGAGCATGGTCAGCCCAATTCATCCGCCATTCCAGCGCCTCGCGCATATTCAACAATACTCGACGCCCCAGAGGATCCAAGATTGCAAATGAAGCGCACAACACTAAGGATTTCACCCGTTTTGGCGACATTAACGCCATATGCTGAGCTACAGCACCGCCCATGGATCTTCCAACAATATGTGCAGACTCTATATTTAAGTAATCCATCAAACCCAGAGTGTCTTTAGCTAAGTCCTGAGTACTGATCGCTTCATCTACTTGCGCGCTTTTGCCAGCACCACGATTATCAAATGCAATGACCCGATAGTGATCTTTTAAAAGTTGGATTTGGCTAGTCCAGGCACTATAGTCACCAGCTAAACCATGAATCAAGACAACCGGGGTGCCTTCTCCGACATCTAAGTAATTGATGTCGTAATTTCCGATCTTGGCAGTGTTCAATTGCTCTTGCATTCCCAACTCCCTTTATTCGATGCCGAGATGACTCTGCAACTCCTGCTGCTTTTCGCAAAAGAGAGTCTTCGTTCCAGCAAACACGACTTTGCCACCATTCAGTAGTACCACATCGTCAGCCACACTAAGGGCAAGATTTAAATTCTGCTCCACCAAAACAATCGAGATAAACGGTTTTAATGATGCAATAATATTACCAACCTCTTTTACGATTTGGGGGGCCAAGCCCTCTGAGGGCTCATCCATCAACAAGACTTTAGGATTAGTCATTAAGGCCCGACCAATGGCCAACATCTGCTGTTCACCGCCTGACAAGCTGCCTGCCACTTGATCCTGGCGTTCCAGCAGCCTTGGAAAGAATTGAAATACATCTTTCAAATTCCATTGGCGAGCGCTACCAAAACGAGGAGGCTGATAAGCCACTTCAAGATTTTCTTTAACGCTCAAACTTGGAAAGATTCTCCTCCCTTGAGGAACAATACCGATTCCTGCATGACAGATTTTCTCAGGGGAGAGCTTTTGTAATTGCACCCCATCCAATTCAATGGAACCCTGACGGTCCGGTAAAAACCCAATGATTGAACTAATGCAAGTTGTCTTACCGGCGCCATTTCTTCCGAGCAAAGCCAGCACAGTATCTTTTCTTAATGCAAAAGAGACGTCGTACAAAATATGGCTATCGCCATAAAAAGCATTGAGTCCGTCAATACTGAGGATTGACTTATTGTCCAAGGTAAATTTCCTTAGTGCGCGGATCATTAACAACCTCTTGGCGTGTACCACTAGTAATCACTTCGCCATAATGTAATAGCGTGATGCGATCAGCGAATGCTAAGGCCACTTCCATATCGTGCTCAATCATGAGGATGGTGATTTTTCGGTCAATTTGCTTCAGGAGTTGGGTGATGGTTTCGCGCTCTTCAGTGGACAAGCCGGCTAAAGGCTCATCCAATAATAAAATTTGGGGGTTTTGAGCTAAGGCCATTGCGATCTCAAGCCGGCGCTTCTCTCCATAGGATGTTTGCTCTAGAGGTAGATACGCTTTAGAACCTAGTCCCACCATATCGAGGACGCTTAATGCTTTTTGATCTAGTGCCGCCTCAGACAAGAACGAACCCCAGCACTTCCACCGCAGCGGCATTTTTCCCAGGAGAGCTAATTTCACATTGGAAAGCAAATTGTCTTTTCCAAATAGCGTCAAGATTTGATAGGTTCTAGCTAAATCGAGTTGTGCACGTCGCGCTGTAGAAAGCTTTGTCACATTCTTGCCAGCAAGAGTGATGCTGCCAGAATCCGAAGCTAAATCACCAGAAATTAAATTAAAGAGAGTGGTCTTACCTGCCCCATTGGGACCAATTAATAAATGTCTTTCTCCAGTATGCACGGATAAGTTGACGCCCTTTGTCACTTGCAAACCGCCAAATGACTTCGTTAAGTTAGATACTTGAAGGATTGGATTCATCATTTATTTTGCTGAAGTTAGCGCACTCTTGATGCGATCAAATCCAGCGACAATTCCGCCGGGGATGAACATCACTATAAAAATAAAGACTAAGCCTAATAAGGTGACCCAGTGATCCACATATTGACTGGCTACATTCTTGAGTAGCATCACGAGAGCAGCGCCAATCACAGGCCCAAGTAAGGTTCCAGCACCGCCAGCAATCACCATTAAGAGCATTTCAGCAGAATTAGCTAATGACAGACTATGCGGACTGATGAATTGGTGATAGTAGACATACATGATTCCACCAATGGACCCAAAAAATCCACAAGCGGTAAATGTGATCCAGCGAATGAGCCATACATTAAATCCTAATGCGTTCATGCGACGTGGTTGATCCTTTGTACCGCGAATGGTAGCCCCGAAAGGTGAGCGAACCAAAATAGTAATCGCAAGTAACACCAGTAAAAACACGAATAAGGTGCAATAGTAAAAAATATTCGCTTCTCCTAGATCCAGTCCAAAAGGACTAGGACGTGTTAATCCAGAGATGCCGTTATCCCCACCGGTAACACTTGCCCAACGATAAGCCAAGCCCCATAAAATTTGCCCGAAGGCCAAAGTAATCATCAAGAAACTAATACCGGTAGCACGTAAAGCAATCAATCCAAAAATACCTGCTATTACTGTAGTCCCCACAATGGCCATTGCAGCAGAGCTAGCATGTGACCACCCTAACTTCACCATCAACCAGCTACTGATATAGGCGGCTAATCCTAGATATCCCGCATGACCTAAAGAGGTTAAGCCAGCATATCCAACTAATAAATTCAGACTCATTGCAAAGATAGCGGCAATCAGAATTTGACTGGCGAGATTGGTGTAATAAGTGCCACCAGTCAGTAATGGGAGCGCAAGTAATAGAGCAAGGGCGATAACAGAAGTAATCCGGTTCAAGCGCTAATCTTTCCAAACAAACCACGGGGCCTAACAGCCAAAATAATCAACATCGGTAAAAATAAAATGATGTATGCCAAGTCTGGAAATAACACTTGCCCAAAGCTATAAATAAAGCCAATTAAAAAGCTACCTATAAAGGCGCCTAATAAACTACCTAGACCCCCGAGGATGACGACAACCAAAGCGATTGGCAACATATCCGCATCTAATCCTGGATAAACTGAGAGAATAGGAGCGGCGGCAATACCTCCAACACCAGCAAGGGCCGCACCCAAACAAAACACAATTGAAAACAATTTGGTAGCTGGAACACCAACACCCTGCGCCATCTGTCTGTCATCAACGCTGGCACGAATCATGACACCAAGTTTAGTTTTATCCAGTAGCGCCCATAAACCGATTGCAACAAAAATACTAAACACTACCAAGGCAATTCGGTAGAGTGGAAAGGTAAGGCCAAAGATCTGTACGCCACCGGCTAAGAAGCTAGGAGCACTGACTGGCCGAGGATCTCCGCCCCAAAACCATAAGCTGCAGTCTGCGATCACAAAAGCAACCCCTAAAGTTGCCAATACTTGTGACAAACTATTACCCGCAAGACGGCGCAAAATAATGCGCTCAACAATGCAACCGAGAATACCGATCGCCACTGCTGCAGCCAAGATTGCCAGAAAGAATGAGTGCCCTGCCTCAATGACACTTAAGCCCACATACGCGCCCAACATGAAATAAGCGCCGTGAGAAAGATTGGCAATACGCATCAATCCAAAGATAAGAGAAAAGCCTGCCGCTAAGGTGAAAAGTACTCCCCCTAGTGCCAGGCTATTAAGACTCTGTATTAACCAAAAAGACATACTTCCCTAACTTAGTTTTCTAGATTATTCGCTGGAGGGTAATCTCTAGAGTAAACAGGGTTAGATAAGAAATCTTTCGTTTTATAGGTCCAAAATTGACTAACCGCTGGATAAGTTTTAATCACTACGTTACTCAACTTACCGTCTTTTTTCTCAACCTTACGGATGTAGATATCCATAATCGGATTTCCAAGCGCATCTAAAGTCACTTTGCCTCTTGGATCATTAGGCAACTGGACGGCACGCAAGGCAGCCATAAATGCAGCCTTATCTTCAATATTACCCTTGACGTCTTTGAGTGCTTGCTCAAGCATCAGAGCAGCGCCGTAAGCACCCATGGAGTAATAGCCAGGATCCTTCTTGTATGTAGCATTGAAATCTTTTACAAACTTTGCATTAGCCGCATTATTCAGATTTGCTGAATACCAACCAGTGGAAATCACACCGAGAGCATCATCACCCATAAACGGCAAGATACCTTCATCAACTGTTGTCATTGCACCAAGTAAAGGAATTTTTCCCTTGAGGCCATATTCACTGTATTGCTTCACAAACTTCACACCGTTACCGCCGGCAAATGCAGCAAATACGGCATCCACGTTAGGCTTGATTTGACCAATGTATGTACCGTAATCGGCAACATTCAAAGGAGTCCATAGTTTCTGAACTACCTTGCCACCATTCTCTTCAAAAGTTCTTTGGAAGCCAGCTGCAATTTCATGACCAAAAGCAAAGTCATCAGCAATGATGGCAATGCGTTTGTACTTCAGATCTTTGGCAGCATACTCGCCAAGTGCATGACTTGGCTGGGCAGAGCTACCAACACCGCGAACAAACCATGGATTGGGTTTACGTTGTGTTAAATCTTCAGCACCTGCGGATGGAGAAATAACAGGGATGCCTACTTTTTTAATGTAGTCATCAACTGCAATTGCTTCAAAAGCAGCGAGTGGTCCAATAATGACTTGTACCTTATCTTTTTCAACTAGCTCTTGGGTTTTTGTTTTAGTAATCGCTGGTTGCCCTGAAGTATCTGCCACAAAGAGCTCTACTTTTCTGCCAGCAATCGTATTGTTGCGCTCTTTCATAAACAGATTGATGGCTTCTTCCATCTGCTTTCCGCCAGCCGCAAGTGCACCCGACTTAATAGTCAAAAAACCTACCCGAATAGGTGTGGTATCTGCGGCATAGCTAGTAGAGGTCAAAAGCGCCCCCGCCATCACTAGTGCCATGGCTTTCAGATGAATGTTCTTCAGCATGATTGTCTCCTCCAGTATTTTTAATAGTCTTTTAAGTCTTAATTGATATACTACAATAAAATT
>CAIMPQ010000006.1 GCA_903843315.1 uncultured beta proteobacterium | reverse complement strand
GCCATTTCATCCATGAAGGATTCGATAAAGACGGCATTTTGATTCACATTCACACCACGCCAAAAACCTGGTGGGATATGGGTGTTGCGCATAGCATGATCAACTGTAAGGTTCGGGAAGTTGTAGGTAAAGCCATGCTCACCACTATCTTCAAGGCCTTGGTAGACCAGAGGATCTTTGCCTTTATTTGAAGCAACAATAGCGGGACGTACGGCAGCCAAAATGGATTGACCAGACAAGCGCATATTGATACCGGTAACCTTCTTATTGCTATCTATTGCCGCTGTTAGCTTACACATCATGACTGGGTGATAACGACCCTGTGTCATATCCTCTTCGCGAGTCCAAATCAATTTAATGTGAGTTCCTGGCATCTGCTTGGCAATGTTCACTGCTTGAGTAGTGAAGTCCTGGAATGCACCACGACGACCAAAGCCACCACCAAGGTTCACTTTGTAGACATTACATTTTTCTGCAGGCAATCCTGAAGCAGCGATTACTGCAGCTAGAGAAGCTTCACCGTCTTGAGTTGGCACCCAAGCATCGCAGGCATCTGGAGTCCACTTTGCAGTAGCCGTCTGCGGTTCCAGAGTTGCATGATTTAAGAATGGATAAAAGAAAGTAGATTGAATAGTCTGAGCAGCTCCAGCAATCGCAGTCTTAATATCCCCATTGGTGTTATGCACAAATGCATCCGGATGCTCAAGACCATCTTCCAACATCTTTTTAATCGAAGCGCTAGAGACGTTCACGTTAGCACCACTATCCCAGGTGATATTGACTTGCTCCATTGCCATTTTGGCTTGCCAGAAAGTATCCGCGACTACCGCTACTGCGGTATCACCAACTTGAACGACCTTCTTAACACCCTTCATGCTCTGCGCTTTTGCAGCATCATAGCTTTTTACCTTGCCACCAAAGACCGGAGACTCTTTAATGGTGGCTACCAACATACCCGGGAACTTCAAATCAATGGCGTAGATTTGTTTACCAGTAACCTTGTCAGATAAACCATCAATACGTATCACTGATTTACCAATAATCTGCCAATCTTTTGGATCTTTTAAAGGCACATCCTTTGGCACTTCTAATTTAGAAGCAGCAACTGATACCTTGCCAAAGGTTGTCTTACGTCCTGATGGCGTATGGGTAATGACACTATTTTTAGCTACGCATTCGGTGGAAGGCACATTCCATTGATTGGCTGCTGCCTGAACTAACATCATGCGAGCAGCAGCGCCGCCCTTGCGTACATATTGCTCAGAAGTTCTGATGCCTCGACTACCACCAGTGGAGAAGCTACCCCAGACATTCTTGCGTTGTAGGCTTTCTCCAGGCGTTGGATAGTCATAAGAAACTTTCTTCCAATCACACTCCAGCTCTTCAGCAACCATTTGTGCCAAACCAGTAATGGTGCCCTGGCCCATTTCTGAGCGAACGATCCGCACAATCACATCATCATTTGGCTTTACGACAACCCACACCCCAATTTCAGGCGAAGCTAATGGGGTCATTGCAGTGGTGCCAGTACCCATTGCTGCATTAGCTGACGATATCAGTGAAAGATCAAAGCCAATGGCCAGACCAGTAGCAATTGCACTGGATCCAACGATAAAGTGGCGACGAGAAGTATTTGTAGTTGTAGTCATCTGCTTCCCCTTATGCCTTGCTTACTGCATGAATGGCTGCACGCACTTCTTGGAAAGTACCGCAGCGACAGATATTGGTGACCGCTGCATCAATTTGAGCATCAGTCGGTTTCGGTGTATTGCGCAATAGCGCAGTGGTTGCCATTACCATGCCAGATTGACAATAGCCGCACTGTGGTACTTGGTTCTCAACCCAGGCTTTTTGCACTTTGGAGAGCTGACCGTTCTTCTCCAAACTTTCAATGGTTTCAATTTTCTTGCCTTCAGCAGCAGATACTGGCAACGCGCAACTTCGCAGAGCTTGGCCATCGAACAGCACGGTGCAGGCACCACATACGCCAATGCCACAACCATATTTGGTACCAGTAAGGCCAATTTGCTCACGGATAACCCATAACAAGGGGGTATCTGGGTCTACATCGACCTTATATTTCTTGCCGTTGACATTTAACTCAGCCATGAGTGATCTCCTATTATTTTTGTAATTTAGGAACCTTTCCCTTGGGAATGAATTCCTACTTTTTTATACCCTACTTGTATTGTGACTATATTAAACAAGAATCGATTTATTGCTATGCAACATAAAAATGAAGCTGTAAGATCAAAGCATGATTTCCGGACTGGTACAAATACTTCTTTTCCAAAGCATTGGCGAGTTAGTTTCAAAGTTTCTATTACCAACCTTGCCAGGCCCCGTCATTGGCTTGGTGCTTCTGGTCTTATGGCTAGTATTCCGCAAAGGGGTGAATGCTGAGCTCGCCTTAGTGGCTGATGGTTTTAGCCAATACCTTGGCCTACTCTTTGTACCAGCAGCCGTTGGGGTGGTGCTATTTCTCCCACAATTACAGGCTAATGCGCTAGCCATTATTAGCGCCCTCGTAGGCAGCGTCATTCTTACTATTGGGTCAAGCGCCTTAGTTGTTCGCTTTTTGAGCCAGAAGGATGCCCATGAGTGAAAAGCACTCGATCGTAGAGATTTGGGTTTACCTCTCTGGGAGCCCCCTCTTTGCACTCTTTATTACTTTGGCAGCCTATCAGGTTGGATTGTCGATTTATAAACACGCTAAGCAAAATCCTTTGGCAAATCCAGTTGCAATTGCTATTTTGATCGTTGCTAGCACTATTCAATTCATTGAGATGCCTTACTCAACTTACTTTGAAGGCGCACAATTTATTCACTTCTTATTAGGATCGGCAACAGTCTCTTTAGCCATTCCGATTTATCGAGGATTAGCCAGCCTAAAGGGGCGATCTATCCCGCTCATTTTTTCATTGGCAACTGGGGGTTTAGTTTCTATCGCCAGTGCTGTCGGTATTGCAAGCCTTCTGGGAGCTGACTCAAGCATTACGGGGGCCATGTATCCCAAGTCAGTAACAGCTCCTATCGCAATGGGTATTGCTGAGCGCATTGGCGTATCACCAACCCTCACCGCAATCTTTGCAGTCAGTACTGGAATCTTGGGAGCAATCCTCGCGCCCTTTGTTCTCAACGCTCTGGGTATGAAAGCCTGGTGGCAAAGAGGATTTGCGATCGGCATTGGCGCCCATGGTATCGGTACTTCTAGAGCATTTAGTATTCACCCCGAAGCGGGAACCTATGCCAGCCTAGCAATGGGATTAAATGGTGTGATTAGTGCTGTTGCAATCCCGGTGATTTATCACTTCTTTAATAAGTGAAT
>CAIMPQ010000005.1 GCA_903843315.1 uncultured beta proteobacterium | reverse complement strand
TTAAACCAGCCACCCATTTGGGTACCGGTATTGCCTGCTGGGAAAGAAATAATGTTGTAGTCACGCAAGAACTCACGCTGGAGCTTTAAGCCACCACCCCAATACATCCACGCATTTTGCTGGCGTTGATTCATGCCAAAGGGTACGGTTGTATCAAACGCAAAGGTTTTATTTTTACCGACAAAGTAGTAGCCGGCAGTATGTGTGCACTCGACCGTTCCTTGTTGCACCGCATCAACTGTGCCAAAGGCAGGTACGATTTCTCCTGCACCGAAGATGCGGATCTGAAATTTCCCATCTGTTAAAGCAGCCACCCGTTTGGAGATGAACTCGCCACCCCCATAAATCGTGTCTAAGCTTTTTGGAAAGCTAGAGGCACAACGCCACTTTACTTCTGGCATGGATTGGGCAATTGCCGGTGCGGCCAATACGCCCGCGGCGGCACCAATTGCAGTCTTACCTAAAAAGTCACGTCTTTTCATTTGTTTTGCTCCTTGTTTAGTATTTATTAGGGGGCATTTTTAGTAATGCCTTTTTACTAACTTCTGAGGCTATTAAAGCGAAGTACGGAAGTGCTATTTTCTGAAGTGTGCACTTGAATTGACAGATATGCACCCATCTTGGGCAAATTGCTACAAAGCAGTGCTCACCCTTATTAATAGCATCATGGATTAAATGCGTTGCATCAAATACACGTTTCTCGGGAAAACCCCGAGTGAATTTAATGGGGAATTACCCTAAGTAGTGGATTTCTATGAAATTTTTCACCGCATAATTAGCCCGTTGTATATTTTTTTACAAAATTTTTAGGAGCTACTGATGTCAACATCAATTAAAGCAGCGCCGATGACCGCTGGAGAACGCAAAGTTATTTTTGCTTCTTCGCTCGGTACGGTGTTTGAGTGGTACGACTTTTATCTTTACGGTTCATTGGCTGCGATTATTGCCAAGCAATTCTTCTCAGGCCTAGATGAAGGCTCCGCATTCATTTTTGCTTTACTAGCTTTTGCTGCCGGTTTTATTGTTCGTCCATTCGGCGCTATTGTATTTGGTCGCTTAGGTGATTTGATCGGACGTAAGTACACCTTCTTGGTCACTATTTTGATCATGGGTTCGGCAACCTTCATTGTGGGTCTATTGCCTTCTTATGCCACTATCGGGATGGCTGCTCCAGTAATGCTGATTACCTTGCGCATATTGCAAGGCTTGGCTTTAGGTGGTGAGTATGGTGGTGCTGCAACTTATGTGGCAGAACATGCACCCCGTAATAAGCGTGGCGCTTACACCTCTTGGATTCAAACAACCGCTACATTAGGTCTTTTGCTTTCATTGATGGTCATTTTGCTTACTCGTGAATTCACTGGTCCTGACTTTGAAGTTTGGGGCTGGAGAGTACCGTTCCTCCTCTCAATTGCTTTGTTGGGTATTTCTGTGTGGATTCGCTTATCTATGGCTGAATCACCTGCCTTCAAGAAAATGAAAGAAGAGGGCAAGTTGTCTAAGGCTCCTTTGACAGAATCATTCGGTCAATGGAAAAACATGAAAATTGTTATCCTGGCATTGTTAGGTTTAGTTGCTGGTCAGGGTGTGGTTTGGTATTGCGGCATGTTCTATGAGTTGTTCTTCCTCACCCAAGTATTAAAGGTTGATGCGAAGACAGCAAACTTGATGGTTGCAGGTGCGCTTGTATTGGGTACACCATTCTTTATTGTGTTTGGTTCTTGGTCTGACAAGATTGGTCGCAAGCCTATCATCATGGCTGGCCTCTTGTTAGCAATCATCACTTACATTCCTAACACACCAGTTTCAATCTTCAATGGCCTAACTCACTTTGCTAATCCAGCGTTGGAAAAAGCAATGGCGAATTCACCAGCGAGTATTACTGTTGATCCAGCCGAATGTTCATTCCAGTTCAACCCAACCGGCACTGTTAAATTCACGAGCTCTTGCGATATTGCAAAACAAGTGATGGCAAGTAACTCAGCAAGCTATACCACTATCCCTGGTCCAGCTGGCACAGTTGCTCAAGTTAAAATTGGTGACACTGTTATTGACGGCTATTCTTCAAAAGGCTTGACACCAGCTGATGCTAAGGCAGCAGATGCGAAGTTCAAAAAAGAAATTCGCGAGGCTTTAAATGCTGCAGGTTATCCAGCCAAAGCTGATCCGGCTGCCATCAATATCCCTATGACGGTATTGCTCTTAGTGATTTTGGTGATTTATGTAACGATGGTTTATGCCCCAATTGCGGCAGCGTTAGTTGAGATGTTCCCAACCCGCATTCGTTACACCTCTATGTCCTTGCCATACCACATTGGTAACGGTTGGTTCGGCGGCTTGTTGCCAACGATCTCCTTCGCCTTGGTAGCGCAAAACGGTAACATTTACTATGGTCTCTGGTACCCAATCATCATCGCTGCGATGACATTGGTAATCGGTACACTGTTTGTAAAAGAAACCAAAGACGTAGATATTTACGCACGTGACTAAGCTTCTTTAGTCTGCATCAAATAAGAAACCCGATCAGAAATGGTCGGGTTTTTTTATTCCCACAAATCTTGTTGATTCCGGCGCCCTAGAAGGTTTTGGTTTTGTTGGGCAATAGATACTTCTCTTATCCCAGGAATAATAGTAATCGTCGCGCCAGCGGCGAGTGTGCCGGTTTTAAGCACGCGTAAGTACCAACCGCTAAAGCCGGATTGCAACATTGCCTTAGCTGCACCTTTGTAGGCTAGCTTGGCGTTGAATTTAAAGCAAGGTTCGCGTAGTTTGACTACGGCAAATTCTAAATCTCCGATGAGCAGTTGATCTCCAACAAAGATCTCCGTTTCTAGCAGGCCTTCAATGGTGAAGTTTTCACCAATACCGCCATGTGAAAGTGCAACGGGTTTTTTCGTTTCCCGAGTGAGGAGATCGTTCCAAAAGGGGTAGTGTTCGGCTGGGTAGACATAAACTGCTTTTTCAATTCCCCCATGTACGGATAAATCAGCCTGCTCGTCACCCTTCACTCCTAGCTTAGTAATTGCTACGGGTGCAGGATTTTGTAAATCACTAATTTTGGTTTTTGTAATCGCTGAGGCAACGGATTTATAGTCTGGATGGTGATTGCCAAATAAAGGCGCAACTTTGCCACTCGAAATAGATAGCAGCCTCACGAAGTAATGTTTACTACTTAATGAAGGTGAATAAAAATTACTTGGACCATTTGGCTTCCATGGCCTTAATTTTTTCTGGGCCTAATTCTGCGAGATATTTATTAAATTCATCTCTAATAGGAGAACCTTTTATAAAGGCAAACCCCAATTTATCTGCGTAAGGAATTTCATAACTGCTGATCAAGGGCATTTTCATTTTGTTGACATAGGTAACCAGCATGGAGCTGTCTGTAAATACGAGATCGAGATTGCCATTATTGAGGTCAGTCAGAGCTTCGCTATAGGAAGGGTAGAGTTTGACCTGGTTTATTGGATAAATACCTTTAGGCGCCCATTCGTTTTCGATGTAGCCCATAAAGACGGCACCGGTTGGAAAACCAATAGAATATTTTTTAAGTTGTGATAAGTCGGTGATGTGAATGTTGCGCTTATCGATGCTGATTAAGTCCCAGGCATTTTGAACATAGGGATTCGAGAACTCCATTACTTCCATGCGTTTTGGGGTAATCGAAATTCCAGAGAAAGCAACATCAGCCTGTCCACTAGCAACGGCACCGAGCATTCCTTGAAAGTCATAAGCTTTTAAGTTGTAGGTATAGCCACGCGATTCACAAAATCCCTTAAAGATTTCCAAATCAACGCCAACAGGCTGACCGTTTTCTTCAAACGTGAATGGCGGAACAGAAGGGGAAATAGCAGCCTGCAAAACCTTTGATGCTTTGTTGTCTGATTTTGAGCAAGCAACTGAAAATAAGACGAGCAAAACGCAAGCACTCAAGAGTAGTGTTTTTGCGAAAGACGGTGAGATTTTGGTCATATTGTATTTTGCTGCATGAGCGAGATTAGGATAAGTGGGGCCTGACTGCTAAGATCACATCATAAATCGAAGAGAGTGATACATGCGTTTTTATATAGTAGCGATGTTGGGGCTTATTTGCACGCTCAGTGGGCAGAGTGCCTTTGCCAAGTGGGAGGAGGAGCGCGATGTCACCGGTAGCGGAAACCAGGACTTGGTCTACTATTTCAAAACAAACGGACAAGGTCAGAAATTGGTCCTCGATAAATATGTGAAGCGGTTGATTTTTATTCAGCAAGATCGTTTGTATAAGCGCACTATCAAACAAATCAAAATTGATGGGATCCCCGTCGATGTGATGAGCGATCCCTTTTCGCATTACCCAGAGCAAACAGCCATTACCTTTGAAAATAAAGATGAGGTACTCAAAAAGCTCTTTTTAGCCAAAAAAATAGAGATTGAGGTTCGCTATGGACGGGATCAAGGCATTAGCGTTTTTCAGATTAAGTAGGTAAAGGCAGTCTATTTGGATATATTGGGATCATTTAGCATCTACATTTAATGGGTATGTAATGAAATTTCCAAAAAAGTATTTCAATCTCATCTACGCATTGCTGATGTCCATCATCATGGGATTAATGATGGCTGCAGTCTTAACGGCTATCCTCACAGGTATCGATGGCGATTATGTGAGGCGCTGGCTAAAGGCGTTTATTCAGGTATGGCCGGTGGCGTTTCCAATATTGTTGATTTTGGCGCCCTTTGTTCGAAAATTAAGTGCGGGTTTAACTGAGCCCTGAAAAGTAGGCCTCTCCCAGGGGCTTTAGGGCGATTAAGCCGTGCCGGTGGCTCTAGAGCCATTTTGACCTTATAATCACCAGTTCGGCGAATTAGCTCAGCTGGTTAGAGCGACGGAATCATAATCCGCAGGTCCGGGGTTCAAATCCCTGATTCGCCACCAAATCTAAAGACCATTGCTCACCGGCAGTGGTCTTTTTCTTAGGCGGATAGAATCAAGCCATGGCTAAATTTTGGAACTTTGTCTTTTTCCAAGTGGGCTGGTTTGCTTGTGTCCTCGGCGCAGCACATCAGCGGGTATTTTGGGCGGCTTCGGGAACCCTAACCTATATTGCCCTCAAGATCTGGCGATCCTCCAGCCCTCAGCAGGAGGTCAGCTTGCTGGCCAAGGTGCTAGCTTATGGCATTGTGACGGATACCCTCATCATGCATTTGGGGTATGTCGATTTTCAGGATGCGTGGCCGTCCCCTTATTTATCGCCCTTATGGATGTGGGTACTGTGGTTACTGGTGGGGGGCACCCTTAATCAATCCTTATCCTGGTTGCACGGCAGACCTGTTCTAGGGGCCCTGTTAGGCGGTATTTGTGGTCCGATCTCTTATGAGGCGGGTATTCAGTTGGGGGCTGGAGCATGGGGACCTGGGGGCCAATTTGCTGGATTTATCCTTGTGGGATTGGTCTGGGCCATCGCTCTCCCCCTCTTTTGCTACTGGGATCGCACTCCAATCGAACGTGGCTTAGCAAAAAATCCGTAAATTCCTTTAAAAAGTCGCTTGCAAATAGTACTGTTTTTATATACAGTAACTTCTAGGTTGTAAAACAGTAGATAAACTTCGGGAAAAAGCCCAGTACATAGCGAAAAGGAATTAAAAATGGCCTTGGATGAAAAAAGAAAATCAGCCTCCTCAGAATTTGAGGGAATGAGCGGAGACAAGCAAAAAGCGTTAACAGCAGCTCTGGCCCAAATTGAGAAGCAATTTGGCAAGGGCTCAATCATGAGATTGGGTGATGCTGAAATTAATCAAGATGTTCAGGTGGTCTCAAGTGGATCTCTTGGCTTGGATATTGCTTTGGGAGTTGGCGGTATAGCGCGTGGCCGTGTCATTGAGATTTACGGCCCAGAATCCTCCGGAAAAACAACTTTGACATTGCATGCAATTGCAGAAATGCAAAAGCTTGGTGGTACTTGCGCCTTCATTGACGCAGAGCATGCTTTAGATGTTCAGTACGCCTCACGCTTAGGTGTAGACGTCAATAATTTATTAATTTCTCAGCCAGACACCGGCGAACAAGCCCTAGAAATTGCAGATGCTTTGGTGCGCTCTGGTTCTATTGATTTGATTGTGATTGACTCGGTTGCTGCTCTAGTTCCTAGGGCGGAGATTGAGGGCGATATGGGTGATTCATTGCCAGGACTACAAGCACGCTTGATGAGCCAAGCTCTACGCAAGCTAACTGGCGCCATTAAGCGTACTAATACTACTGTGATTTTCATTAACCAAATTCGCATGAAGATTGGCGTGATGTTTGGTTCTCCAGAGACTACCACTGGCGGTAATGCGCTGAAGTTCTATGCCTCTATGCGCTTGGATATCCGTCGCATTGGCAGCATCAAAAAAGGGGATGAGGTTGTAGGTAATGAAACCCGAGTGAAGGTTGTCAAGAACAAAGTTTCTCCGCCATTCCGTGAAGCCATCTTTGACATCATGTATGGCGCAGGCATTTCTAGGGAAGGTGAAATCATTGATATGGGTGTAGAAGCCGATATTGTTGACAAGTCAGGTTCTTGGTATAGCTATAACGGCGATCGTATTGGGCAAGGCAAAGATAATGTACGTGAGTTCTTAAAGGAAAACCCAGAGATTGCCAAAGACATCGAGAAAAAGATACGTGAAAAGTTGGGCGTTAAATCTGGCTCAGCTGTAGTAACCGATGTTCTGAGCGAAGAAGAGGAAGTCGAATAGTTCGATGTCAGGGTTAAGTAGCAAAAATAAAGATGGCATCGAAAAGGGTGTCAAGCAAAGCCCGAGTCTCAAAGCTCGGGCTTTGCGTCTTTTATCGCTACGCGAATACAGTCGTAAAGATCTTGCTGCAAAACTGACTGAGTCCGAAGCAAGGTGGGCAAAGTTAGGGTCTGAGCAGCCTAGGCAAACCTCAGATGCGAGAAACGCACAGATTGAAGAGGTTTTGGATGATTTTGAGGCGAGGGGATGGCTCTCTGATGCGCGTTTTGCCGAGGCTTTAGTTCGGAGGCGAAGTGAGCGCTATGGTGTGCGCAAAATCCAGGGTGAACTTGAAAGGGCTGGCGTGGATACTCAGACTTCTGCAAGCCTGCTGAGGTCATTAAAAGAGACCGAATATCAACGTGCCTATGAGCTTTGGCTCCGAAAATATGGGGAGAAGGCTCAGGATCAAAAGGAGCGTGCTCGACAGTATCGCTTTTTAGCTTCTAAGGGTTTTGGCTCTGATGTTGTTGCCAAAGTAGTTGGTGGACAGCGACCAGACTAGGGCAATTACGGATCGCATATGGCAATTTGCCGCGTTGCAGCATGATAGACTTATGGAGTCGGTCAAGCCGTTCGCATTTATTCAAATTTGGCTAATTTAGCTATTTCTAGAGTAAGTATGGGATTAAGGCGACATCGCTTTTGTTAATCCTCATCGCTTGCTAAAAAAGATACCGTTTCGGAGTAATTATGAAAATTCACGAGTACCAAGGCAAAGAACTTCTTCGCCAATTCAATGTGCCTGTTCCTAACGGCATTCCTGCATTTAGTATTGATGAGGCAATGAAGGCTGCAGAAAAACTTGGCGGGCCAGTATGGGTAGTTAAGGCACAAATTCATGCAGGTGGTCGGGGCAAAGGTGGTGGCGTGAAATTGGCTAGAAGTATGGACGAAGTGAAGAAATATGCATCTGAAATCTTGGGTATGCAACTCAAGACTCATCAAACTGGACCAGAAGGTCAAAAAGTAAACCGTCTCTTAATTGAAGATGGCGCAGATATTAAAAAAGAGTACTACTTTAGTATCGTTACAGATCGTGGCACGCAAAAAAATGTGATCATGGCTTCTAGCGAAGGCGGCATGGATATTGAGGAAGTTGCTGAATCTCATCCAGAAAAAATTATTAAAGTGTTTGTTGATCCTTTGATTGGTTTAACGGATGCTGATTGCGACATCATTGCAAAAGGAATTGGCGTTCCTGAAGCATCTATCCCAATGGCGCGTGATGTATTTAAGAATTTGTATAAGACCTACTGGGATACCGATGCATCCTTGGTAGAGATCAACCCATTGATTCTTGAAGGCAATGGCAAGATTAAGGCGCTGGATGCAAAATTCAACTTTGATCCAAACGCGTTGTTCCGCCATCCTGAAATTGTTGCCTACCGTGATATTGACGAGGAAGACCCTGCAGAGATCGAAGCTTCTAAGTTTGACCTTGCTTACATCTCTTTGGATGGGAACATTGGTTGCTTAGTAAACGGCGCTGGGTTAGCAATGGCAACGATGGATACTATTAAGTTGTTTGGTGGCGAACCAGCTAACTTCTTGGACGTTGGTGGTGGCGCTACAGCGGAAAAAGTTACAGAAGCATTTAAGATCATGTTGAAAAACAAGAGTGTTGAAGCAATTTTGGTCAACATCTTCGGCGGTATTATGCGCTGTGATGTGATTGCCGATGGCGTTGTTACTGCATGTAAAGCTGTAAACCTCACAGTACCTTTGGTTGTGCGCATGAAGGGAACAAACGAAGAATTGGGCAAGAAGATTCTTGTGGACTCTGGTTTACCAATCATTAGCGCTGATTCAATGGCCGAAGCTGCTACCAAGGTAGTTGCCGCTGTTGCCAAAAACAAATAATCCAGGAATTTCAATATGTCTATTTTGATCAATAAAAACACCAAAGTCATTACACAAGGTATTACTGGAAAGACCGGTCAGTTCCATACTGAAAAATGTCAGGAATACGCAAACGGTAAAAACTGTTTTGTAGCTGGCGTCAATCCTAAAAAGGCTGGCGAGTCTATTTTTAATATTCCGATTTATGCGACTGTTAAAGAGGCTGCTCAACAAACTGGTGCAACCACTTCTGTAATCTATGTTCCGCCTCCAGGTGCAGCCGCTGCAATTTGGGAAGCGGTTGAAGCTGACCTCGACTTCGTTATCTGTATTACTGAGGGTATTCCAGTTCGTGACATGCTTGAATTACGCAACAAAATGCAGGCTAAAGAAGCTGCTGGCGGCAAGAAGACATTATTGCTTGGACCTAATTGTCCAGGAATCATTACTCCTGATGAAATTAAGATCGGCATCATGCCTGGCCATATTCATAAGAAAGGCCGCATTGGTGTTGTTAGTCGCTCAGGTACGTTGACTTATGAAGCAGTTGGTCAATTGACCGCAATTGGCCTAGGTCAGTCCACTGCAGTCGGCATTGGGGGTGATCCAATTAATGGTTTGAAGCACATTGACATCATGCGTATGTTCAACGAAGATCCAGAAACTGATGCTGTCATTATGATTGGTGAAATCGGTGGTCCAGATGAAGCTGAAGCAGCGCGCTGGTGCAAAGACAATATGAAGAAGCCAGTCGTTGGCTTTATTGCTGGTGTAACAGCCCCTCCTGGTAAGCGGATGGGCCATGCAGGTGCATTGATTTCTGGTGGTGCCGATACTGCTGATGCCAAACTTGCCGTCATGGAAGAGTGTGGCTTCAAAGTAACAAAGAATCCTTCAGAAATGGCTGCTTTATTGAAAGCCATGTTGTAATTGAGTCAAATAAACGGGGCGCTGGTAAAACAGCATCCCGTTTTGTAGTGCAGTAGTTAAAATATAAAATAAAAAACGTGGGAGACAATATGGATTTTTCAGTATTTTCAGGACCAGCATTTTGGGCTGCGCTTCTATCAATTATCGTAGCGAATATTTTGTTATCGGGTGATAACGCAGTTGTGATTGCCTTAGCATCACGCAACCTGCCGCCTCATCAGCAAAAGAAAGCGATTTTTTGGGGTAGCGCAGCTGCAATCATCTTGCGCGTTGTGCTCACAATAACAGCCGTCCAATTGCTGAGTTTGCCGTATCTCAAAATCGTCGGCGCTATTTTGCTGCTTTATATTGGCGTTCAACTATTAGCCGATAGCGGAGATGAAGAAGAGATGCACGGCCATTCAAATATCTGGGGAGCAATTCGGACGATTCTGGTGGCTGATTTGGTCATGAGTTTAGATAACGTTTTGGCTGTAGCTGCTGCGGCTCAAAAGGGGCCAGAAGAAACTCGTCTAGCGCTGTTGATTATTGGCCTTGGCCTCTCCATTCCGTTAATTATTTTCGGTAGCACGATGCTCTTAAAGGTGATGGATCGCTTTCCAGTCATCATTACTCTTGGTGCTGGCTTGTTAGGCTTGCTGGCTGGTGGAATGCTGGTTGAAGACCCAGCAATTAAAGAATCTATGCAGGCTGCTTTTGAGGATGCCCATATG
>CAIMPQ010000004.1 GCA_903843315.1 uncultured beta proteobacterium | reverse complement strand
ATTTGCTGGCTTTGCTAAGGCAGGAATTAACCGGGTGTCATTAGGCATTCAGAGCTTTCAAGATGAACAGCTCAAAGCGCTGGGACGTATTCATAATGGTGCAGAAGCAAACCGCGCAGTAGAAATTGCCACTAAATACTTTAAGTCGGTCAACTTAGATCTGATGTATGGCTTACCAAACCAAAGTCTTGAGGCTGCCAAACTAGATACTGAGATCGCACTGTCTTTCAAAACGCCGCACCTCTCTTTTTACAACCTGACACTTGAGCCCAATACTTACTTCGCAAACTTTCCCCCGAAATTACCAAGCGATGATGAAATCGATGCCATCTTCGAGCAAAATTTAGAGCTACTGACGCAGGCTGGCTATAAACGCTATGAAATTTCGGCATATGCTAAAAAAGATCAGGAATGCAAACACAATCTGAACTACTGGCGCTTTGGTGACTATATTGGTATTGGCGCAGGAGCTCATGGAAAGATTTCATATCCAGGAAAGATTACGCGCCAGGTTCGCGAACGTCACCCTGAGACGTATATGTCAGCAATGGAAAACAAAGGCAATGCTGTGATTGAGTCAAAAGAGGTAGATAGCAAAGATCTACCTTTTGAATTTATGCTCAATGCCCTACGCCTAACGGCTGGTGTTGATACCAATACCTTTAGCGAACGTACAGGTCTGCCTTTAAGCGTGATTAGCAAAGGCTTAGGGGAGGCCAGCAAAAAGGGATTGTTAGATGAGAATCCCAGCAAGCTTAAAGCAACCGATTTAGGACTACGCTACTTAAATAATCTACAAGAAATGTTTTTGGATTGAGCTGTGGTGAAAGCTTGGAATTATTTACCAGTCCAAACTGGTGGCTCGCCTTTTAAGAAAGAAGCAACGCCGTTTTTAAAATCCTCACTACCGTAAGTTTCACGAATGAGGTCTTGGCAATCAGGTAATTGATTCTCAATGATTCTCGCCATTGCCAGTTTGCTCGCTTTTTGGGTAATGGGAGCAAGCTTTGCTAACCGTTCAGCCAAGGCTTCTGCCTCTTTGCCGAGTTGATCGGCCTCGTATAACGCCAATAAGTAACCCTGTATTCGTAACTCACTTGCTGGAATCATTTCGGCAAGCAGTAACATGCGTCTAACAATATTCATTCCCAGATGCGCTGCTAACCAAGCGATATTGCCTGGATACAAGCAATTTCCAAGTGTTCGCGCAATTGGCACACCAAATTTTGCATCGGGTGTTGCAATTCGAAAATCACAACAGCTTGCAATGGCAAGGCCGCCGCCGACTGCCATGCCATCAATGACAGCAATCGTGGGCATAGGTAGTGTTGCCAAGGGATTGAGATAATCGTGTATTGCCTCTTCATAGCGCACGCCATCATCACCATTCATAAAGCTAGTGAACTGTGCAATATCACTTCCAGAGACAAAGGACTTTCCACCAGCACCACGGAAAATAGCAACCCGAATATCGGGATTCTGAGCCAGATCTTGGCAAATTGACCTCAGGCTTTCATACATCCCTACCGTCATTGCATTGCGTGCTGCCACGTGGTCAAAGGTAATGTGGGCTATCTTGCCACGCAGCGCTAGGCTTACTTGCGCAACATTACCCTCTTGATCTTTTTGCGTCATAAACAAAACTTATTCAGATTTAATATTCAAGCTCTTTACCAAGCGCTGATATTTAGCTAACTCGCCTGCCAAGAACAGATTAAATGCTGCCGGCGTTGTTGGGCCTTCAGGTTGCAAACCTTGAGAATCCAAGGTCTTTTTAATCTGTGGATCAGCCATAGCCGCTTTTACTGCCTGGTCAATCTTATTCACCACCGCAGGGTCCATGTTTTTTGGACCCATGATGGAATACCAGTTAGTCACATCAAAACCAACAATCCCGACTTCATTGAATGTAGGTACGTTTGGCAGAATGGATAAGCGTTTTGGTGTCGAGATGGCAAGGGCTTTTAATCCGCCTTCTTTGATCTGTTGCAAGTTAGGAGGCAAAGTATCAAAGTTCATGGTAATTTGACCGCCAAGCAAATCAATAATCGCCTGACCGCTACCCTTATAAGGCACATGATTTAGCTGAATACCGGCAATCTTGGCAAATAAAGCGCCAGCCAAATGTTGAGTACTACCAATGCCTGAAGATCCATAGGTCATTTGATCTGGATTGGCCTTAGCAAGTGAAATTAACTGTGCCACTGTATTTACTGGCAAGGAAGACTTGACCACCAATACATTGGGCACGTAACCCAAATAGGTAATCGGTGTGAAATCGGTTGCGGGGTTATAAGGAACATTTGTTAATACAAATGGCGCTATCGCATTGGAGTTCGAGTGTCCAACCAGCAAGGTGTATCCGTCCGGATTCGACTTGGCAACTTGATCAGCGCCAATAGTCCCCGCAGCACCAGACTTGTTTTCAATAATGACACTTTGCCCCAAAATCTCGCTCATCTTTGGAGCAAGTGCGCGAGCAACGATATCGGTGCCTCCACCAGGAGCAAAGCCGACAATTAAGCGAATGGGCTTAGTCGGATATGCCTGTTGAGCAAAAGCAAATAGGGGAGCCGAACTTAGCACTACGGCAACAAGGCTACGCAGAACTAATTTAGGTGAATTAAGCAGCATACAGTCTCCAAATATTGTTTTAATTGTGTTTGATACTATTAGACATTCATTCTATACAGATAAAAAAATCGAGACAATGACGAAAACACCTATTAATGGCTCTATTAGGCCTTTGCCCCTGTCTGGCGTGCGGGTTCTAGATGTAAGCCAGGTCATGGCTGGCCCCTATTGCTGCATGCTTCTGGCCGACTTAGGCGCAGACGTGATCAAGATTGAGCCTCCAGGAACGGGTGATCAGACTCGTGGAGCCATGGGATTCAAGATGAAAGGCTCAGACAGCATGGGCTTTTTGAATATGAACCGCAATAAACGGAGTCTGACGCTAAACCTAAAGACAGATGCCGGCAAGAAAGTCTTTTTTGAATTGGTGAAGACGGCTGACATCCTCGTTGAAAACTATCGCCCAGGAGTCATGAAAAAACTGGGCATTGATTACCCCTCTTTACAGGCACTGAACCCTGGCTTGGTTTACGCCAGTATCTCTGGCTTTGGACAAACAGGTCCTTGGGCTGATCGCCCTGGTTTTGATCTGATGGCACAAGCCATGTCTGGAGTAATGAGTGTGACTGGCTATCCGGATGGCCCTCCAGTGAAAGCAGGCGTCCCTGTAGCCGATATTGGTTGTGCTCTCTTTGCTGTTTACGGAATTTTATCTGCTTACATTGGTAAAACCAAAACGGGTGAAGGCCAATTTATTGATGCTTCACTCTTTGACTCGGCCCTAGCATTTTCTATTTGGGATACAGCGCAGTATTGGGGGACTGGTGTTGAACCCTACAAATTAGGCACTGCCAATCATATGAGTGCCCCCTATCAGGCCATGAAAGCCTCTGATGGTTATTTTGTCATGGGCGCTACCAATCAAAAACTATGGAAACTCCTTTGCGACAAGATTGGACGCCCAGAATTATTTGAGGATGCGCGCTTTAAAACTAATCCGCTACGTCTAGCCAATCGCTTAGAACTTGCTGCTGAGTTAGAAAAAACCTTTGTCACTAAATCTAGCCATGATTGGGTTGATGATCTGTTGGCCTCCGGCATTCCAGCGGGTCCAATCAATACTTATCCGGAAGCCTTCGATAGCGAGCATGGCCGTCACCGTCAAATGCGTATGGAAATTGATCATCCAATTGAGGGCACTGTTCCAAATATCGGCTTTGCTGTGAAGATGATGGGTACGCCGCAACAGGTACGCAAACACCCTCCTCTATTAGGTGAACATACCGGAGAGTTATTAGCAGAACTCGGGATTGCGGGTGATGAACTGAAAGCGCTTGAGGCTGGCGGTGCATTCGCGCCTTAATTTATTAATTTTTGAAAAATTATCAATTAATTAGTATTCTAAGATATCTAACTAAACAAATAAGCGAAATCGATATGAATCAATCTAAAGCAAAACAAGCTTTGATAGATCTTTTATGTAATATTGAAAACCCACAAGAGATGCGTTTTTTTCTTGAGCAGATATTAACTGTTGCTGAGATTAACGATCTCCTAGACCGAATTCGGATCTATCAAAGTCTTGCCTGTACCGATGCCACACAAAGGGAGTCCGCCAAAACTCTCAATGTCAGCATTTCAAAAGTTACTAGAGGAGCTTCAAACTTACGAAATCCTAAGTCAAAGGATTTCTGGAGATCGAAATTTTCATAAAGTGAGCTGAGTTTGAAACCTAGTTTTAGCTTTATCAGGATTACAAAATCTCATATGCACATCGTGCATTCTCTCCACTGTTTGCCCCACAGCCTCAAGCGCTTCAACATCATCAGCAGCCCCACCTAGCATCCCAAAAAATAAGGGCGGAAAACCTGATCCCGCCATAATCATTTTATTGAGCATGATATTCAGCATAATTTGCGAATAAACGGCGGTATGACCATATCTTCGGCCCACAACAATAATTGCGGCAATCTTGTCTGCAAGTGGTCGATCGAGGGGGCGCAAATAACCATAGCCGACACGCTCTAAAAATGCTTGAAATTTACTATTGGTGCCAAAAGCATGCATTACTGGCATATAAATAATTCCGTCAGCCTCTTGCATGTCAGCCAAAATACTCGGCATATCATCAGCCACCTTGCATGGAGCGAATTGACAATGATTATCTGCATCACAGTATTCAATATGCTTATCTGCTAAGTGGACAAAATTACTAGAAAACCCTTTGGCATTAAATTGATCCTGCAATACGGCACAAATATTACTACTTAGCCCATTTTTACGTGATGACCCTACTAATACGCATACCTTCACAGTGACTACCTCCATTAGCAAAATACTCTGAATAAAATCAACATCTGTCGATCAAAGCCATCGATCTGACTTGAAAACCATTCAATGAATTTGCTAACTACAAGGGTATGCGTCTATAAAATTCTGAAGAATTTGAACTCCACCCTGTGTACCTATACTCTCAGGATGAAATTGAATACCCTCAATTTTTAAAGCTTTATTTCTAATGCCCATTACATAATGATCATCAGCAGAGCGCGCGGAGACTTCCATCCCGCTAGGAAGATTGGAATTGGAAACCACAATTGAGTGATAGCGCATTGCCGAAAATGGGCGAGTCAAAAATGTTTTGAAACAGCCTTTACCATCATGGTTAATAAGGCTTGTTTTCCCATGCATTAGATTTTTAGCGTATTCAACTTGGCAACCGTAATAAAGGCCAATAGCCTGATGACCTAAACAAACGCCCAAAACCGGCATGCGCCCCTGATTTAGGGCAAGCAACTGTCCATAACCTGAATCTGCAGGATGACCGGGGCCAGGACCAAGTAATAACATATCCGCAGTCGAGTGACGCACTGCGTTCACTAGCCTCACATCATCTTTCCGATACAAGCTCACTCTACAACCAATAACTTGCAAATAACTGACGAGGATATGTACAAAGCTGTCATATGCATCCACAACAATTACATGACGTGACATGAAATCTCCTCATTAGTAATAGCTTTGAAGATTGAGCCCATTTTATGTAGGGTTTCGGCATACTCATCCTCAACCTTAGAGTCAGACACTATTCCAGCAGAAGCTCTTAATGAATATGTCCCATTACGTTCAACAGCAGTTCGAATGCATAAGGCTGTATTGACAAAATTAGTACCTAATCCAATTATTCCCAAGGCTCCTGCATAAACACCGCGAGCACTATCCTCAAGCTCAGAAATGAGTTCAATTGCTCTAATTTTTGGAGCACCCGTCATAGTGCCAGCCGGAAACGAAGCTTTAATCACATCATATTTATCAAGGCCCTTACTAATGCAGGCCTTAACAGTGGTAACCATGTGATACACATGTGAATATTCCTCGATTAACATCAAACCAGAAACTTCAAGACTTTCTGGTGATGCCACCCTGCACAAATCGTTTCGACATAAATCTACTAACATCATATGTTCAGCCTTCTCCTTAGGATTGGAGCGGAATTCTTTTATCGCTTCATCTTTAGTGGCAATTTTTGATTTAGCCAAGGTTCCAGCAATTGGCCTCATGGTTATCTCATCACCCTCAATACAAATATAGGACTCAGGACTAGCCCCAATCAGTTCATTCCCCCCGCAATTAAATAAATACATATAAGGCGAGGGATTCATAAGCCTTAGCCTTGCATACACTTCAAGAGGCGAAATATCTGACTCGACTAAAATTTTCTGACCAACTTGAATTTGGTATACATTCCCTTTTGCAACATGATTCAGGGCTGTACGTGCTTTTTGTATATATTCATTTTTACTGGTTTCCCTTTTAACTACAAATGAATGACTAGGAGCAAACTCATACGGCCGCGTTGTAATAGTGAAATGTGGCGTAATTTGAGAAATATTGATGGCTTCAGCCCCAATAAACTCATATTGATGAAGGGTCACCTGCCCCTCCCCAAACTCGATATACGTTGAATAACAAGTAAGAGTGATATCTGGCATATCCCCTTGAACATAGCCAGCAATATTTTCTATATAGTGAATGGTGTTATACCCAAATGTTGCAAAAGCCAACACTCCACCATCACTGGTTTTAAAGTGAGCATCCAAAGAGCGCAAATACTCCCAAACTTCACTTCGCTCAAGCAATTGATATCGTAAGAAGCTTATGGTCGTTTCAATCAATTTCTGCTCTACGAATAAAGTCTTGCACCGACCTAATAGAGCGGTATTTCCAGTGATTGTAATGACGCAATCTGTTACTTCAATTTTCAAAATTGGCAGTATTCCAATCATGGACTTTTTTGAGTCAACAGATTTTGGCCCCAAAGACTCAAGCAGAAATAATTCTTTGCTCTCAAAGGAATTTAATAAATTCAAATAGACATCAAATGCTGCTGTACGGTAGTTATCACTGTAGTCATTACTACAGTCGTCACTGCTTTGCCTATCTGAATAAATATTGATATTGTTAATTTTCTTAGATTTGATCATTTTATATATCGTATTGATGTATCATTACAACAATACAATAGGTATACAAAATAATCAACCCCACAAATTTTGATTTCAATATACGAACAAATATAAAAGAAAGTAGGAGACGTACTAAGACGCCTCCTTAAGTAATGCTCGTCTTATGCAATGACTAAAAGCATGTCCGGGTAAATTAGTTATTCACCCGCTGTAATGGCAATTTCTTGTGCTGCAAATGGATCTTTTACAGCATTCGCAGTAGGTTTTGGTACTGCCTTTGACTTGGTTCCCGGCATGAGCTCAAAGTCAGGTACAAAGACAGTTAAGGTGCTTCTGAGTTGATCAAATACCTTACGATCGCCAACAAACTTCACCTTGCCTGCTGCTTGCAACTTGTCAAAAGTAGTTTGACCACCCATCACTTTCTCTAGATCACTGCGATTTAGCGTCACCGTGAGATTTGGGGTTTTTGCTTGTTGACCTTTAATATTAGTCAATGCAGAGTTGCTCATTTCAATCACGAACTTTTCGCCATTATCTGGGGTAGAAAGATTGATCACAAAATTCATACCCGCTGCTTTTTTACTATCCATACTGATTGCTAAGGAGTTGAGCCACAATTCTGTAGTCATTGCTTTGATCATGTCTGGGCCATTGGATTTTGGTGAAGCTCCAGTCGGTATGCCATGACGAAGTTCATAGGCAGCCCCCAGGAAGCTATTACGCATACTTGGACTTTCTTTCTGATAGCCGATCTGCTCAAAAATATTAGCAAGCAGATCTTTAGCAGCCGTGTTGTTCGGTTGCGCATAAACCAATTTATTCACAATTTCCATGGCTTCACGATACTTACCTTGCGCATAGAGTGCTTTGCCCTTTGCCATAATCTTGGCAGAGCCACCCATCATTTCGACATAAAGTGGTGCAGAATCTCTTGGTGATAATGGTGCAAGCGTTGCAGGATTTGCATCCCAATAGCCTAGATAGCGATTAATAACAGCACGGCTGTTGTGCTCTTCGGAACCATGATAGCTATGAGCGGCCCATTGTTTCTTTAGGCTTTCTGGTTGCTTATAGACATTCTGAATTTCATTAATGGTGACACCATTATTTGCTAAGTGAAGTACTTCATTATGCAAGTGGGCATAACTATCACGCTGTGTGCGCATCACCTCTTGAATACGCTCATTTCCCCAGCGTGGCCAAGTATGCGAAGCAAACATCACTTCGGATTCATTGCCGTAGCGATATAAGGAATTGTTGATGTTTTTTGACCAAGCTAAAGCATCGCGTACTAAAGCGCCACGTAAGGTATAGATGTTATGAATAGTGCCTGTAATATTTTCTGCAGCCCAGAATGCTTTTAATTGTGGGAAGTAGGTATTCATCTCCGCTGGAGCTTCAGTGCCCGGTGTATTTTGAAACTCCATCTCAATGCCATCGACTGTCATTTTTTCAAATGGCTGATTGATGTACACATTAGGCTCAATTAAACCTAAATTACCGGCCGCAGTATTTTTACCAATCGATTGATCTACGTGCCCAAATGGGCTACGCGGCAGCAAAACACCATATTGGAAGTACATCCGGCGTGTCATCGCATTACCTGCATAGACGTTCTCAGCAACTGCATGCTCCATAAAACCAGCAGGGGCAATCACTTTTACCTTGCTACTTTTAACATCAACTTCATCAACAACGCCTCGTACACCACCGAAGTGATCGCCATGGGAATGGGAATAAACTACTGCCACTACTGGGCGTTTGCCCAGCTTTTCGTTGACAAGTTCTAAGGCTGCCCTTGCAGTTTCTTTTGCAGTAAGTGGATCAAACACAATCCAACCAGTATTGGTCTTTATAAAACTAATATTTGCTAAGTCAAAACCACGGACTTGATATATTTTTCCTGGTACGACTTCATATAGCCCATATCCCATATTGAGAATCGCTTGACGCTGCAATGATGGATGGACGCTATCAAAGTCTTTACCTTGTAATAAAAACTCATAACTACCCATATCCCAAGCAACATTTCCTGCATCGGCCATGATGGTTTTATAGGCTGGCGCAGCGATAAATCCCCGCTGAGATTCCTCAAAGTCACGCTGATCTTCAAAAGGCAAGGTCTTCCTTAAACCATTCTGGATCTCGACTGTGTAGCTAGAAGGCATTTTTCCCTTGGAATCAAAATGCTTTCCTTGCATTGCGCCAGCATCAGCAACAACCCCTCCACCACCAGCGGCAATTGCAGTCCCTGCTGACAGCATTACAAAAGATAAAAAGATTTGTGTGAGCCTGGCGTTCATCCACATAGCCTCATAAAAGATGTAAATATTCTATTAGATAATATGGTTTAGCTCATTCAAGGCAATTAGCCTTAGAGCTAATATAGGAAAATAATTTTAGTGCACTAGGTTGGGTTTGATGGGAAGCTGCAACAGGAATTTTGCACCACTCCCTGGATGAGGCTCAAACCAAATCAACCCGCCATGGCGAGTCACGATGTGACGACAAAGCCAAAGCCCCAGACCCATGCCTTTATTTTTACTATCACTCAATAGCTCAAATAAGTGACTTTGCGACTCTGCCGAGATACCCTCCCCATTGTCCGCAAATGTAATTTCAATGTTTTGATCGACATGTCGAGCTTGGATGGTAATCTCTTTGTGGTCCCGCTCGATCCGAGATAAAGCTTGAATCGCATTGTTCAGTAAATTCAGTAATACCTGCTGCAACTCATTACGATTGGTTTGCAAAATGAGATTGGGCTCGAGGTGTTTTTCAATGCGGATACGTTTAGAGATAATTTCTGGGTTTGCAATCTTCAAAATAGAGGAAATTAAATCAGCAAGGTCTACCTGAACTAAATCAATTTTTTCGTCAGCAAATACTGATCTCAAGGATCGAATGATGCTGGCCGCCCTTTGGTTATCCGCAAGTAAAGAATCCAAGACTTCTTTTTGGAGTCCCACATGAAGATCGCCATCCGCCAATTTCTTTTGTAGAAACTGAATATTCAAACTCGATGCCCCCAAAGGTTGATTGAGCTCATGCGCAATAGAAGCCGCTAAAGCGCCAGTAGCACTGGTTTTATTGGCCCTTAAGAGAGAGTTAATAAGCTGCTCTCGTTCTAGCAAAAGCGCCTTAATTGCTTGATTTTCTGTCTCTGATTTCACGTTGGATATTGCTACCTGCTCAGCCCAATAACCACCAATAGCAATATAAGAGAGTGTTGTCATGACCATTTGCCCGATCGTAAACAAAATCAGCATCTGAGGGATCTGCGCAACTTGCACAATCGTATTACCAATCATTGTCAATACTGCTATGCGCCCTAATGCAAAAAACATTTCTAACGATGTGGCGTATTGAAGGTACAGCAATTGCTTGGATGCCATTTGCTTTTTCTTCTCATTCAATATCACTATTTGCCAGCTATAGAGCATCGTGGCCAGACTACCCATGAAAATGGTACGGACTTCAAAATTAGAATGCAATCGCATGTACTCAAAAATAATAAAGAAGGCTATTACTGAGAGCCCGAATGCGATTTTGAGATTCTGAGAAATCTTTTGATTCAGCGATTGACAAAACAAAGCTTGAAGCGCGGCTGCAATGTAGAACAACGCATTCGCTACCGTGAAATTAAATTCTGGGTTTTTGATGTCTGTAAGCGTGATGATGCCGGCACCAAACGTGAGTAACCCAACGATACTGGTCAATAGCGAAGCCATCCAATAGGGGCTTGGCTTAACTAAGGTTTGAGATCTTTTGTAGTGATAAACGCCAAATAGCAGGCCCATCTGAATGATGGCCAAAATGAAGAAATAGATAGAAATCAGCAGCTTCATGGCTTCTATCGTACATCGAGCCCAGCGGGCCCTGCAATTCCAGTGATTACTGGGTCAAATTAGGCAATGCCCCATTCAATATCAATATGAATACATAGAATGCTGCCGCTAATAAAAGAATGCCAATGACATACTGAGGATAGCGAATGCTCTGATCGGGCAATCCTAGCTTTCTACCTGTAATCATGGATCGCACGAGATTTTGTTTTTGCACAACGCTCATGAAGAGTGCTGCTGCCACATGAAGTATCACTAAGCCCAAAGCAATATTGGAAACAGCCTCATGAAGTTTGGACGTGACATCTCCAAAAGTTTCTTTTACTGTGAGATAACCAGTGAAGCCAATAAGCAGCATTAATAACATGAGCGCAATCATCACTAGGCCGCCTGCTGGGTTATGGCCAAGTTCCTCATGGGTTCGTCCAAGCAACATGTCCTTAAAGTGTTCCACTATGGCTTTTGGGCCTTTGAGGAACTGACTAAAGCGCGCGTACTTTGTTCCAATAAGTCCCCAGACCAAACGCACTATCACTAAGAAGCAGGCGGTATAACCAAAGGCATAGTGAATCAT
>CAIMPQ010000003.1 GCA_903843315.1 uncultured beta proteobacterium | reverse complement strand
CGTTGTGCCTCTAGCTTTCCAAAAAGCTTAGACACGATTTATGGGGGTGGCGAGTTCATCTCCAAACGGGTGGCTGCTTTAACAGATGGGAAATTTCAGATCCGCATCTTCGGTGCAGGCGAAATCGTACCTGCCTTTGGCACAGTTGATGCAGTGCAACAAGGAACAGTCGAGTGCACACATACTGCCGGCTACTACTTTGTCGGTAAAAATAAAACCTTTGCGTTTGATACAACCGTACCCTTTGGCATGAATCAACGCCAGCAAAATGCTTGGATGTATTGGGGTGGTGGCTTAAAGCTCCAGCGTGAGTTCTTGCGTGACTACAACATTATTTCTTTCCCAGCAGGCAATACCGGTACCCAAATGGGTGGCTGGTTTAAAAAGCCAGTAAAAACCGTTGCAGACCTGAAGGGTCTCAAAATGCGTATTGCAGGGCTTGGTGGTGAAGTGATGTCCCGTCTCGGCGCAATTCCACAACAGATCGCCGGTGGTGATATTTACCCAGCCCTAGAAAAAGGTGTGATTGATGCGGCAGAGTGGGTCGGTCCATACGACGATGAAAAACTTGGCTTTTATAAAATTGCCCCTTACTACTACTACCCTGGATGGTGGGAAGCCTGTTCGATGTACTCCATGTACGTGAACCTTAAGGAATGGGAAAAGCTCCCTAAGCAATATCAAGAAGCGTTGGTCTCAGCGTGTGCTGAATGCAATATCGACATGATGGCTGAGTACGACTACAAAAACCCAATCGCTCTACAAAGCCTCATCAAGAATGGTGTCAAGTTGCAATCCTATTCAACAGACATTATGAAAGCGGCATCTAATGCAGCGTTTGAAATGTATGAGGAAGAGGCTGCCAAGAATCCATCGTTCAAGAAGATTTATGAGCCTTGGAAAAAATTCCGCAACGATCAAATGTTGTGGAACAAAGTCGCTGAGCAAACCCTCATGAGCTTCATGTTGACTAATCCGGTCAAATAAAACCTTACTGAGAGTCTGATATGCCAAAACAATTTTTAGTTTTTGCAAGTTTTGTTGATCGCTTAAATGACCGTTTTGGTGTATTGGCGAGCTGGATGGTATTGATAGCCGTACTGGTTAGCACAGGAAATGCGCTGATTCGGTACGGCTTCAACGTAAGCTCTAACGGCTGGCTGGAAGCGCAGTGGTATTTATTTGCCGGTATGGTGATGTTTGGAGCTGCAACTACTTTCCGCCTCAATGAACATGTGCGTGTAGATGTCCTTTATGCAATGTATCCTAATCGTGTTCGCCTCTGGCTAGACTTTTTGGGTGGCATTCTTTTCTTTCTACCAATGACCACTATTATTGGTTACTACTCCTGGGAATTCTTTATTACTTCGGTAATTCAAAGTGAAACCTCAAGTAATCCAGGCGGTCTCATTCGTTGGCCAGTGCGCGGCATTATTACTTTGGGCTTTTTCTTATTAACGCTCCAAGGTATTTCAGAAATCATCAAGCGCTACGCAGCCATTATCGGCATGATTCAAATCGATCCTAAGTACGAAAGACCTTTGCAATGATTAGCCAAGATTTAATGGCTCCCATCATGTTTGGGGGCCTGATTTTATTTTTATTAATTGGGTATCCAGCCGCATTTTCTCTTGGTGCTGTTGGCTTATTCTTTTCCTTCATCGGCATCGAGATGGGCATGTTTCAACCCACCTTCTTGCAAGCGCTACCAGATCGCGTCTTTGGCATTCTCTCGAACGACTTATTGCTTTCTATCCCATTCTTTACTTTCATGGGTGCAATTCTGGAGAAGTGTGGATTAGCGGAAGACATGCTCGAAGGTTTAGGCCAGTTGTTTGGACCAATTCGTGGTGGCTTAGCTTATGCTGTCATTATTGTTGGTGCGATTCTGGGAGCGATTACTGGAACCGTTGCAGCTTCTGTGATTGCAATGGGCTTAATCTCTCTGCCGATTATGTTGCGCTATGGCTACAACCCACGTGTCGCAACCGGTGTGATTGCCGCCTCAGGAACGATTACCCAACTGATTCCACCATCACTCGTCTTAATTGTATTGGCCGACCAGTTAGGCAAGTCTGTTGGTGATATGTATGCGGGCGCCATTGGCCCTTCAATCATTCAGATCGTGCTGTTCTGTTTATTTATTTTCTTCTTGTCAATTTTTAGACCCCAAGATGTACCAGCACTTCCTCCTGAGGCACGTCCAGTAATTGACTGGAAGCTCTTCAAGAAAATCCTCTGGGGCATTGTTCCTTCTATCGCCCTCATCTTTTTGGTGCTCGGAACGATTTTGATGGGCCTTGCGACACCAACCGAAGGTGGCGCCATGGGTTCTGTAGGAGCATTGGTTCTCGCGGCAATGAACAAGCGCCTACATAAGCCTTTAGTTTGGGAGGCAATGACCTCCACTATGCGCATCAACGCCATGGTGATTTTTATTCTGATTGGTTCAACTGTTTTTGGTTTGGCCTTCCGTGGCGTAGATGGTGATCTTTGGATTGAGCATCTCTTATCAGGTCTGCCGGGAGGACAAATCGGGTTCTTGATTGTGGTGAACTTGTTTGTCTTCTTCTTAGCCTTTTTCTTGGACTACTTTGAGATCGCGTTCATCATCATTCCACTGCTCGCTCCAGTTGCACAGAAATTGGGAATTGACTTGATTTGGTTTGGCGTGCTTCTTGGTGCCAATATGCAAACCTCCTTTATGCATCCGCCATTTGGGTTTGCCTTGTTCTACTTGCGGGGCGTGGCACCTAAATCCGTCAAAAGCTCGGATATTTACTATGGGGCTCTGCCTTGGGTTGGTCTGCAACTGATTTTGGTGGCAATCATCATCTTCATTCCAGAAACTGTTACCTACTTTGTTGATAAACCTGTCGTTGCCATTGATGCCAATGCACCCTCTGTTGATCCACTGGCTGGTGTCGAACAAAATGAGATCACTGTAGACTCTAGCTCAGAGATCGAGCGTCAATTGCGAGAAAATAAATAAAAGTAAAAAAGTAAGCCAAAAAATAGAGGGGTTTTGCAATGCAAGCAAAGTGGGGTATTCGAGGGATGGCGGTTGCACCGCACTCTCTTGCTTCTGAATCGGCTTTAGCAGTTCTGAGAGAAGGTGGTAACGCGTTAGAGGCAATGGTGGCCGCAGCAGCGACCATTGCCGTCGTTTACCCCCACATGAACTCCATTGGTGGGGACTCCTTTTGGGTGGTTCACTCACCAGGCAAAGCGATGGGAGGTATTGATGCGTGCGGCGCAGCTGCTGGTCTAGCTACCAAGAAATGGTATGCAGAGCGTGGCATCACCAAAGCCATTCCGTTTCG
>CAIMPQ010000002.1 GCA_903843315.1 uncultured beta proteobacterium | reverse complement strand
CTATGTGGTTGGTGCTACTGAAATTGAATCTGATGATTTATCAGAGGTGAGTGTACGTTCGGCCATGGAGTTACTAAGTGCAATATATACCGTACATAGTGGCTTTGCTGAGGCCCGCATATTAGAAATGGCCACCCAATGCCGCCCCACTCTGAAAAATAATCTTCCGGAAATCAAAACTCGCAAAGATAAAGGGCTTTCTGATTTGATCAGGATCAATGGTCTCTATCGCCATGGATTTATGATTGCGCCAGCAGTTTTGGATTGCACTCTGGAGTTGTTAGAACATGGTGAGAGCAATACTGCCTTGGAATTGGGTTTAAGCATTGCTAAAGATGCGAATAAGCAAGAGGCTCCGCTATGCGCGTAATCGTCAATCAAGTAGCCTATGAACTGCCGAATGAGAGCGTGATTACGGACGCACTCAGCTTAATTGAAGCTAAGCCGCCTTATGCAGTAGCAGTCAATTTACAGTTTGTCCCCAAAACGAAACATGGTGAATATCTTTTAAATGAGAATGATCAGCTTGAAGTCATTGCTCCAGTAACTGGCGGCTAATACGCATACGAAAACGCATACGAAACACCCTATCAATCACTTTATGACAGCACCTTTACCCAATAACCTCAATAGCGCTGATGCATTGGTTCTCTATGGAGAGAGTTTCGCCAGTCGCCTATTGCTAGGCACTTCACGTTACCCTTCACCGCAAGTGCTTGAGAATGCCGTGCAGGCCTCAAATCCAGCAATGATCACGGTTAGCTTACGTCGCCAAGGAAGCGCCACTGCAGAGGTGCATAGTGGCTTCTGGGATCTGCTCAAAAAGATGGCAGTCCCGGTCCTTCCCAATACCGCTGGTTGTCATAGCCCTCAAGAAGTCATTACCACTGCGCAAATGGCGCGCGAGGTATTTGAAACGGATTGGATTAAGTTAGAACTGATTGGTGATGATTACACTCTTCAACCAGATACCTTGCGTTTAGTTCAGACTGCGGAAACTTTAATTAAAGACGGTTTTAAAGTACTACCGTATTGCACCGAGGATCTCATTGTGTGTCAACGCTTAGTGGATGTGGGTTGCCAAGCGGTGATGCCCTGGGCTGCGCCCATTGGTACTGGCCAGGGCCCTTTAAATCCCTATGCCATGAAACTATTACGTGATCGTCTGAGTGTTCCACTCTTAGTAGATGCCGGCTTAGGACTCCCATCGCACGCATGCACAGTAATGGAATGGGGATTTGATGGGGTTCTATTAAATACCGCAGTTGCCTTGTCTGAGGACCCGGTAGTAATGGCTAGCGCCTTTGCAAAGGCTGTAGATGCTGGCCGATCTGCATACTTATCAGGTGCAATGCAACCCCAAGAATCTGCTCAAGCTAGCACTCCATTGGTTGGAACTCCTTTTTGGCATCAAAGTTGAGTAGACTGAACAGATGAGCCTAATTCGAGACCTTGCCGATCAAATCGTTGCTGCACATTGCAACGATGACCTGTGTATTCCGACTCCGCAATTTAGCCTTAATTGCCCACCACCCATGATTGATAACGAATCTGCTGCTGATCATCATGAATTAGCAGGTGCACTTGCGGCCATTGACATGGGTTTTATTGAAGCGGATGCGAAGGTTTTAGGTAAAGCATGGTCACGTATGGCTCAGCAAGATGGTGGGTTTAATCCTTTGAAGTGGCCTAGAAGACCTGAACATTTTGATCTACTGCCTTGGACTCGCAATATGAATCCCAATGCTTTTGCGGAATGTCCAAAACGTTTGGGTTTATATGGTGTCATGCCAGATGCTGATTGGGTTAAGCGCATGGTCGATGCAGAACTGCCAACGGTGCAACTGCGATTGAAGTCAGAAGATCGATCCAAAATCCGCAAACAGATCAGAGCATCGGTTGAGGCTGCAAAGGATAGCAAAACACTACTCTTTATCAACGACTATTGGGACGAAGCAATTGATGCGGGTGCTTATGGGGTTCATCTGGGTCAAGAAGATATGGAAGATGCCAATCTCGAAGAAATTCGGGCGGCAGGCTTGCGCTTGGGTCTGAGTACCCACGGCTATGCAGAGATGGTCTATGCAGATCGCTTTTGCCCTAGCTATATCGCTATGGGCGCAATCTTCCCTACTAATCTCAAGAAAATGGTGACTACACCCCAGGGTCTAGGTCGTCTTTATCAGTACGCGAAGTTGATGAGCAACTATCCACTGGTTGCCATTGGTGGCATTGATCAAGACAGCATTCGAGCTGTATCAAAGAGTGGTGTGGGCTCAGTAGCAGTTGTCAGAGCGATTACCCAAGCTAAAGACCCAAAGGCAGCGATCAAACACTTGCAAGAGCTAATGCAATAAAGCGTCAGCGAGATTGATTATTGGTCTTTTTCATCCAATAATGCCGTTGGATAAAAATCATGCATATGCCACAAGGGTCCTGGACCCTCTCCAATGTTTAAGAAGCGTCCTGCTTCTAAACCCGCCTCAACATAGGCGATGGCTTTTGCAACTGCATGACTTAAGTCGTGACCTTCTGCTAAATATGTAGCGATAGCTGAAGCAAGCGAGCAACCTGTGCCATGGGTATTGAGCGTACTGACACGGTAGTGCTTAAACTCTTTCGTTTGAATGACCTCGAGACCATCTTCAAGTGTGCGCCATATTAAGTAGTCAGTGAGTTGAGTGTGAGTGCTATCCAAATGACCGCCCTTAATTAAGACAGCTTGGGGTCCCATCTCTAGCAACTCTTCAGCGGCTAGCTTGAAATCTTGTGGTGCTGAAATATCGCGGCCCAATAATAAAGAGGCTTCATCTAAATTGGGTGTAATCAATGTTGCCATCGGAAATAATTCGGTAATCATGGCTTGAGCGGTATCGTCACCACCTAAGCTCGCACCCGATGTAGCACGCAATACGGGATCTAGGACGATACGTTTTGCTCCGTGACGACGCAAGGATTTTGCAACTGTACGAACAATTTCTGGGCTAGCGAGCATCCCAATTTTGACGACATCAACCCCTATATCCAAGAAGACGGCATCGATTTGGGCTTCCACCATATCAAGATCCACATCCTGAATACGCGTAACTCCCAAGGTGTTTTGAGCGGTAATTGCGGTGATCACAGACATGCCATAAGCCCCAAGGGAGCTGATGACCTTAAGATCAGCCTGAAGCCCCGCTCCTCCGCCACTATCGGACCCAGCGATGGTCAGTACTTTGGCTATCTGTATGGAAGTAGGAAGAGATGATTTCATCTTGCTATAATATCGGCTTATTCCTCGATAGCTCAGTTGGTAGAGCGCCGGACTGTTAATCCGTAGGTCCCTGGTTCGAGCCCAGGTCGAGGAGCCAAATAAGTAAAGCCCTTAGAGCAATCTAGGGGCTTTTTCTTTAGGGTTTAGTAAGCCTGCCAAGATAGGCTCTGATGAGCTGTAAAAAGACTTTTGCGCCAACTCACTCCACTCGCCTCTCCCAACCCTAATTACCCCTACAATCTAATGATGTTGATACAAATTGCAAACCTTCTACTGCAAGTCGCCGTAAGTATTGTCGCTGGCGCTTGTCTTCTACGATGCTATTTACAGTGGCTGGCTTTTAATCTTGCGAGTGGTCAAAGAAATTCCATTGGGGCTTACTTGCTCCCCCTCACGAACTGGATTGTTCTCCCACTTCGTCGGATTATTCCGAGCATCGGTCGCTTTGATGTGGCAAGCTTTGTCGCGGCCTACCTCCTAGTCCTAGGAAAAATAATTGTCCTATCTTTGATTGTGGGAGCCACCCCTTTCGCAGCGTCTTGGCTTATTTTTGCCTTGATTGACCTTCTTGATTTAACACTTTCTGGACTCGTTGGACTAGTGTTAGCAAGCGTTATTCTCTCGTGGGTTGGCGCAGGTTCTCAAATCCAGTATTTAGTATCTCTGTTAGTGGAACCTCTTCTCGCGCCTATTCGACGAGTCATTCCCAATCTGGGCGCTCTCGATTTATCGCCTCTAGTCTTATTGCTGGTCTTGCAAGTACTTCAGATTGTTTTAAATAACCTCAAGTAGCGATAAATCGAATGTCAATGTAATCTGGCTGGGGCCAAAGGAGTTAGATTAATTCCTTTTTACGCAGATTGGCCAAGCGATTATTTAATGTCTTCAGGGTGAGAAGATTGTATTTATCCCCTTCAGTCCAATTGCTGCCCTTCCATTGAATACCTTCTGGCGTGACATTTGCAAAGGGCTCATTGCCTTTTCTTGCATAAGCTTCGAGGATGGCCATCAATGCAGCACGATCATCTGCTCCTCCAGCATCTTTGACTGCATCCAAAATAGGTTTAGTAATCGTATCACTGTAGGTGACCTTTGCATCAGGATAATTTGGAGTTACGGTTTCTTCAAAAATATATTCATGCGGCCACTCATAGACATTTCTTGCCGAGTTTTTTACAGCTCCTGGACTTACCGCTCCCGATTCAAGATGTTTAGGGTCACTAGGTAGGCTTAATTCTAAAATCCATGCTTCAAATTCTGCAATACGGCTATAACGCTTCTCTTCGCTATCGCGTTTTTGCTCTTCTTGAGAAAGCAATAAGGTAACCCAGGCCCAGGCAATATCCTTAGGTAATGCAAACTCTTGAGCAAGAATCAAGCTGGCTTTTTTCAGGATGGGTTTGGATGTCAGTTTGGTCATTGCATTCTTTCGTTGATGCCTTCAAGTTAGCGCAGCACGTCACAGGGAAGGCTCCCACTCATCTTGACAACGCTTACCACAGACCCCGTAGGATACTCTTGATTGGCAGCTTTTTTCATTTTTAGGCTTCTTTCGCCCACTATTGCCTCTTAATCGATTAACCTATTAGGATTGATGTGTACTATTAAAAATCATCATCAGAATGATTCTTATAAATAGGAGATGACAATGCTTCAAAGTAACCTTTTAAAAACGATTGGCCGTGCCATTCACTTCATCCTGGTTTTTGTGGCCATTTTCACGGGTACTTCCCAAGGAAGCTTCGCTCAAACTGATTACCCGAATAAGCCAATACGATTTATTGTTCCATTTCCGGCTGGAGGCGCAACTGATAATATTGCCCGACCACTTCAAAATGAACTCCTCAATACGGTCAAATGGAATATCGTGATCGACAATAAGCCAGGCGCAGGGGGAAATATCGGCGCAGAAATTGTTTCTAAATCACTTCCTGATGGCTACACTTGGCTCATGGCTTCTGTAGGTACCCATGGCATCAATCTTCCTCTCTACACTCAAGGCGGAGGGAAGCTACCGTTTGATCCTATTAAAGATTTCACGCCTATTTCTCTGGTGGCTGAGCTACCCAATGTTTTAGTGATTAATCCTGAGTTTGCGGCCAAGAACAATATCAATAGCGTAAATGATTTGATTGCTTATGCTAAAGCCAATCCCGGCAAGGTCAATATGGCATCAAGCGGCAATGGCACGTCGATCCATATGGCTGGAGAACTCTTTAAGTCGATGACGAAAACCTATATGGTTCACCTGCCATACAAAGGAAGTCCCCCAGCAGTGACCGACCTGATGGCAGGAAATGTGGACATTATGTTTGATAACCTTCCTTCTTCTATTAACTTTATTCGTGCGGGTCGTTTAAAAGCATTGGCAGTTACCAGCGCCAAACGCTCTCCCGCGTTCCCAGACTTGCCAACCATTGCTGAAGCGGCTAACTTACCAGGCTATGAAGCGACCTCTTGGTTTGGTGTAGTTGGACCTGCAAACATGCCTGCAGATATTTTGAATAAAGATAGTGCTGTGTTAATGGCGGCTATTAATAGCCCGTCAGTAAAAGAAAAGTATCTGGCGATGGGTGCCCAACCAGTGGGTAATACACCCGCACAATTTTCTGCCTTCATTAAAAATGAGATTGCTAAGTGGACGAAGGTAGTGAAGGATTCTGGGGCAAAGGTGGATTAATTATTGTAAATCCCCAAAGCAAAAGAGGAGCAATGCTCCTCTTTTTTATTCCTTACACTTACTATTTCTTTTTTACTGCCCAAGTTGAGATAAGAGCTTGCTTGGTGAGATGACGTCTTGATCCAAGACCAATTCGATTAAGGCTCCCTTTTTGCTGGCAAGTGCCCGCGCAAATACTGGAGCAAATTCTTCTGTTTTAGTGACTCTATATCCAGGCATCCCAAAGCTGTCAGCAAACTTCACAAAATCGGGATTGGTTAGGCCAGTTGCGATTACACGCGACTTAAACTCTCTTTCCTGATGCATGCGAATAGTGCCGAGCATATTGTTGTTAACCACCAAAATAATTGGGAAAGCGTCGTAACGTGCAGCAGTAGCTAATTCTTGGCAATTCATCATAAAGTCTCCGTCGCCACAGACTGCAATGACTACTTTTTCAGGGTTTGTGATCTTTGCAGCAATTGCTGCGGGCAAACCATAGCCCATTGATCCATTGGCAGGGGCCAATTGCGTTTTATAGGGCCCATAAGGATAGAAGCGATGCACCCAGGTAGCAAAGTTACCAGCGCCATTAGTCACAATGGCATCACGCGGAATCGAGTTTGGCAATGAACTCATGATGTGGGCCAATTGCAAATCACCGGGAACCGTAACTGGGCTAGCAAATGCTAAATAATCAGCATGCGCTGCGTTCATGGCCGCACGATCATATTGATCACCCATCTTGATATTCTTGAGGGCTTCACAGAAATTTTCTGGGCTGCAATTAATGGCAAAGTCTGGGCGATAGACGCGACCCAGATCTTCTGAACCGGAAAGCACATGAATTAAAGTATTTTTAGCTTGGGGTACGGAAAATAGGGTGTATCCAGCAGTGGTCATCTCCCCTAATCGCTCTCCAATCACCAAGAGAACATCTGCGCCCCCAATACGCTTTACTAAAGAGGGGTTAGCGCCAATGCCCAGATCACCCGCAAATGCAGAGTCTAGGTTATCAATCACGTCCTGCGCCCGAAAGCTGGTGGCTACTGGCACGCCCTCCCTATTTGCCCATCTGCGCAAATCCTCACAGGCTTTGCTGTTCCAATTGCCACCACCTGCAATAACCATTGGATTATGAGCTGATGAGAATATTTTCATCGCCAAATTAAACTGATTAACATCTAATCCTGGCTGAATAATATGGGCTGGTTTAACAGGATTCTCTTGTCCAGGCAGGTACAACATATCTTCAGGCAGAGCCAAGACAACAGGACCTTTGCGCCCTGCTTGAGCTACATGGAATGCATGTGATACAAATTCATCGATACGATCTACACGATCAATGCTACCAACCCATTTTGCGCATTCTGAATACATGCGCCGATAGTCAATTTCTTGGAACGCATCACGTTCGACCATGTCTGTGCCAACTTGACCAACTAGCAAAACCATTGGAGTTGCATCTTGATAGGCTGTATGCATACCGATCATGGCATTTGAGGCGCCAGGTCCACGCGTCACCATCAGCACCCCCGGATGTCCCGTCAATTTTGCATAAGCCTCTGCCATGTAGGCAGCGCCGCCCTCTTGACGACAAGTAATAAACCGAAAATCTGGATGGTCCACCAGACCATTTAGTAAAGGCAAAAAACTCTCACCGGGGACTCCAAAAGCAATGTCCACTCCCTGCCTTACTAAAGCATTTGCCAATATGTGACCACCATTCATCGACTTACTTGGTATCTTCATTCTGTTTTTATGCTTTTCATTCTTGTAGGTAGCGCTATTCATAAACAGCTAATGGAAAGTTATCACACTTTGGTATGCCATAGCGTCAATTAGTCTAGCCGGTAATGGATCTTCATGGTCGCTTAGAGTGTCCTATACTGCGGAAACTGACCATAAATCAATTTAATTGGAGGCGTTGACATGAGGTTATTTGGCTTTAAGGGCTTAGATGGAGTTGAAAGTGTAGGAGCACTCTCAAAAGATAAGCTAAATTCCTTTATTGATTTATGCGCCACAGATCCGCTAATATCCAATAACTTACAAGCCATTATTCAATCTCAAGAGCAGTTAGATCGAATCAGTGCAGCCATTGCAAATTCCAAAGCAATTACCGGTAATCTAAGCAATATTACCTTCAAGATCCCAATCGAAAAACCCGGAAAGATCGTCTGCTTGGGTCTGAATTATGCTGACCATGCAAAAGAAGGTGGCAATGCTAGACCTGAATATCCTAGTTTTTTTATGCGAGGTTCAAGCTCACTCACTGCACATTTAAGCCCAATTGTCCGCCCAAAAGTTTCAGACAAACTAGATTACGAAGCGGAGCTGGCTTTTATTGTTGGTAAACAGGCTCGGCACCTCACCTTAGAAAATGCCTTAGATTGTGTTGCCGGGTACAGCATATTTAATGACGGCAGTATTCGAGATTACCAACGCAAAACTACTCAGTGGACCATTGGTAAGAATTTTGATCAAACTGGTGCATTTGGTCCATACCTTGTGACACCAGATGAGCTTCCTTCTGGATGCCATGGTTTAAATATTCAATCTCGCTTAAATGGTCAAGTAATGCAAAACGCCAATACGAAAGATTTCTTATGGGGTGTTGCAGAGACCATTGTATTGATCACCGAGTGTATGACTTTAGAACCAGGGGATGTGGTGATTACCGGTACACCTGCTGGTGTGGGTTATGCAAGAACACCCCCGGTCTTCATGAAGCCAGGCGATATTTGTGAGATCGAAATTGAATCTATTGGCATATTACAAAATACCATCAAGGATGAGTAAATTGACCTAAGCATTATCGCAATCAGTAAAGGCTCTAGAAAATCTAGAGCCTTACCTTTTTCAATTAATCACTTTTAGCCTATCTTATTTCTCTGGCTTGAAATTACTATCTAAGAATTCTTGAACGCCAGCAAACATCAGCATGCGATTTTTTTCCATAATGATGGTGTGGGTGCCCTCACTAATCTGCAACATGATTTTGTAAGGGGCATTTTCTAGTTTGGTGAAGTATTCATACATCATGTAGCTAGGCAAGTCAGCATCCCACTCTGCATGTACCAACATCACCGGAACACGGATGTCCTTTGGCTCATATACTGGCTTACCTGCTGTCCAATACTCCCGAGCATCTTGGACTGTTCCATTAGGTGCGCGCAATTTTTTAGGCGTTTGATTTTTCCCCCAGGGATCAGTATCAAAGGTCGCTTCTGACCATTTTTCAAACCAACCCTGTGGAATAAGTGTGGCTTTAGCGCTTTCAGGCACTCCGGTCAGCCAACGATTTTTTGCATCGGTAATAGATGCCACTCTATAGGCACCTAATGCCCCGCCCTTATCAGTTAATGGTGCACCACCCTGACGAAGCCATTGTGGGGCATATAACACCAATTTATTGACCTTCTCGTTATTTTCAGTAGTGTACTTACCCATGATGGTAGTACCCCAAGACCAACCAAGTAAGTTGATCTTTTGAATATTGCGCTTTTTCAAAATGTAATCGACAGCACTTGAAACATCTTTCACTGCCACATCTGTGCGCACAATGGGGGGATTTTGATCGGCCGGTTGATCCATCTCTAGAGGACGTGTTGACTTGCCATAACCGCGCAAATCTACCAACCAAACGTCATATCCTCTAGCAGCCATATATTCCATCCAAGAAGTTCCACCAAGAGATAAATCAAAGGCAGTTTCTGCTGGATAAGTAGAGCCATGTACATAAAGCAAGGTTTTTTCGGCCGAGAATTTCTTCATACCGGCTAAGTGCTTGTTGCGCACGTAAAGAGAAATTCCCGGGGTATCGCTCTGCACCATGAACTCATTCATTTGAATCTTTCCAGCGGCATAGGCCTGACCTAGAAAGAGGCAAGAAATGAATGTAACCAACGCCTGTACTGAAAATTTCATTCTGTCTCCCTTTGAGCTAATGCTCATTTATTGATTTTGTAGCTCAATATAGCACCCTAAACAGCCATTAAAGGAGGAAAACTTCATTTATTCCTACTCACCCTCCTATACAAATGCGAGGTGTTTAGACCAAAAAGTCTGAGTTAACCCCCGGGCAATCTAAGGGGTTCTCATTTTGAAAGTGCCTGCCCAATAAAATTGTCTCAGCTTAGCAATCCGCAATACTCCAGGTCTATACTTTCCGAATACTGGATTGCTTTTAGATTGGCCTCTTATGCATAGAAAACTCAATAATATTATCGACTATCTGCGTTGCTATACGCTGTACGATCTCAAGCGAGAATCGATTGCATGGCTGAAAGCGATTAAGTATTACTTGCCAGTTTTCATCCCTGCAGGCTTGTTTGTAGCGGCAGCCCTGTTTTATATCAAACCCTTTCCCGAACAAAAAACAGTGCTAGCTATTGGTCAACTAGGGAGCGGCACTGATTATATTGGCAAGGAATATGCCAAATACTTTACACAGCGTGGCCTCACCCTATCCATTGAAAATACTTCTGGACTTGAATCTGGCTTACAAAAGCTGGATAACGCTAACTCTCAAATTAACGCCAGCTTTGTTACGTCTGGCACTGCGACTGGGCGCGACTACCCCAACTTAGTTTCACTTGGCAGCGTACAAATTGCTCCTCTATGGCTTTTTTATCGCGGCAATGCAATACAAACTGATGACCCATTTGAATACTATCAGGATAAAAAGATTGCAGTTGGTGATGAAGGCACTGTTACCAATAAGTTATTTACTCGACTGATGGAGTTAAACAACCCAGGCACTGGAAATAAACCGAATTTTTTGAAGCTGCCTCACACTGAAGCAGCTAAACAATTACGCAATGGTTCCATTGAGGCCCTCTTCATTGTAAATAGCTATGACTCTGAGGCGGTCCAATCTTTGCTGAATGATCCATCAATCAAGATAATGAATTTTCCCTTGGCTGATGCATACGCCAGAAAGCTAGCATTTTTACAAAAAGTAGTAGTCCCACGCGCCTCCATCGACATCGATAGTATTCGACCCCCTAATGACATTACTTTGTTAGCCTCCAGCACCAATCTGTTAGTGCAAAAAGATGTG
>CAIMPQ010000001.1 GCA_903843315.1 uncultured beta proteobacterium | reverse complement strand
TCATTTATCTGTTCAAGCCAACACTGTGAATGGTGCCTCAGCAAAATTTTGGCGCTCTGTGGGTATTAGTAGAGTCATTTTGTCTCGCGAACTCTCCTTCGATGAAATTGAAGAGGTACGTCAAGACTGTCCAGAGATGGAACTTGAAGTATTTGTTCACGGTGCCTTATGTATTGCTTACTCAGGACGCTGCTTGCTCTCAGGCTATATGTCACATCGTGACTCAAACCAAGGCGCCTGTACTAATGCTTGCCGCTGGGACTATAAAGTGAAGCCTGGCCAACAAACTTCTAGCGGCGATGTCGTTCTTCTCCAAGAAGCCAAAAGGCCTGATGACTTAATGCCAATGGAAGAAGATGAGCATGGCACTTACATCATGAACTCCAAAGATTTACGTGCTGTTGAGCACATTAATAGACTAACTAAGATGGGTGTGGACTCTTTCAAGATTGAAGGGCGTACTAAATCCCCCTATTATGTTTCTCGTACTTGCCAAGCCTATCGAACGGCAATTGATGATGCTGTTGCAGGCAAGCCTTTTGATACCACTTTACTTGGCAATCTAGAAGGTTTAGCTAACCGTGGCTATACGGATGGATTCTATGAACGTCATCACGATAAAGACTATCAACTTTATATGCGTGGTCATTCTCTTTCTGGCAGAAGTCTTTATGTCGGTGAATCTCTAGAATTAGATGATGCTACTGGTCGAGTGAAAGTGGATGTGAAAAATCGTTTCTCCGTTGGCGATAAACTCGAGATTATTGAGCCGCAAGGCAATCAAGACATCGTATTAGATCAAATGTGGAATATGAAGGGTGAAGCGATTGAGGTTGCCCCTGGCTCAGGTCATTTTGTCTGGATCAAACTCCCCCTCAAAGGTAAGCATGCCTTCATTGCGCGCTATACCCATGAGCCTGCCCCAGTCGAGGAAGCCGCTGCCTGTAGTAATTGTTAATTTATCGCCCAGACTGCAAAACGCACCTTAAAATGCCTCAATGACTATCAATACAGAAACCATTCCAAAGCCTCTTAGCTTCAAAGAGAAAATCGTAGATGAGGTCAAAAAGGCTACCGCTCTTTTTTTGTATTTTGGCGTTTGGTTTTGCTCCCTTGCCTTTCTTGGTGAAACGGCTCTAGATATAAGGCCCATCCCCCTATCTATTTTTTGGTTTACCTTGATTAAGGCCGCTTTATGCGCAAAATTTATGTTGGTTGGACAGGCTATCTTCCCTATTAAAGTCAATCGACAACATGGTATTGTGAGATCCCTTTTTATTGAATCCCTTTTTTACCTTGTCGTTGTACTTGCGCTGAATTATTTCGAAGCAGGTCTTGATGGCCTGATTCATGGAAAAAACTTTTTTACATCTCTAGCTGCTTTTGGACAATCCAATCCCTTGCATGTTTTTGCTTTGGCTATTGTGTACTGGCTCATTGTTTGGCCTTACTTGATCTTTGCAGGATTCAAATTAAGTTTAGGCACCCCAGCTACGTTGTTGATTCTATTTGGCCCCAAAAAATCCAGTTAGTGATGTAACTTTGAGGGCCAGTCCATACCGCCCCTTTTTGAAGGGTGTATTTCTCTTCCTCCTCTTCGGAATCTTTTCTCAACAGTCTATTGCTCAAGAGATCGAAGCACGCGCTTATTCCAATGCACCGATTGGAATGAATTTCATTACTGGGGGCATTGCACAGGCTAAGAGTGGGTCGTATAAGCTAACTACTGAAGCTGTCAGTCTTACTCATGTCTTTGATGTTTTCGGGCAATCCGGCAGACTGACTCTCGTACTGCCTTATGCAGAGATCTCGGGTACTGGTAGGGCTGGAGCACAAGGGCTTAATGCCTCTGCTGAGGGCCTTTCTGATCCGCTGATCAAAGCTTCCGTCAACTTGTATGGCGCTCCCGCTCTGTCTCTTAGTGAATTTCCAAGTTACCAACAAGATCTCATTATTGGCGCCAGTCTTGCGGCATCGATCCCCTGGGGCGAGTACAACAGCAGTCAGATGATTAATGTGGGCGCTAATCGTTCCTTGATTCAGCCAGGCATTGGCCTATCTCAAGCAATAGGTCCATGGCGCTTAGAGCTCGCTGGAATGGCAACCATTTATACGAGCAACAATAGCTTCATGGGCAATAACACCCTATCGCAGAATCCGGTCTACTCCACTGAAGCGCATGGAATCTACTACTTTCCGAATACAGCGTGGATTTCCGCTGATGCGACCTACTTTACGGGCGGGCAAATTTACATCAATGGCATGCCTTTAAGTGGTTCACAAGAAAACTGGCGCTTTGGTAGCACGTTTTCATACCCAATTAATAAGCAAAACTCTATCCGCCTGTCAGGTAGCACGGGTGTTTATTCACGCACCAATAATAGCTACGACATGCTGGGGATTTCTTGGCAATTTCGTTGGGGCGGTAATCCATAAGCAGCTTGCTACCCGAGTGGCTACAATTGCATCAATACCAATTTACCTAAATACCATACCGAGACAACCATGAGTTCAAAGCCTAAAAATACTGCTGAAGGTAATACTGACAATCCCAGTGAGAGTGGCTTCCAAAAAGGTCTGACTAGCTATGGCGATAAAAGCTTCTCCTTATTTTTACGCAAAGCCTTTATTAAAGGCGCCGGATATACCAATAGCGCATTAGATCGCCCGGTGATTGGCATCATTAATACAGGTAGCGCATACAACCCATGCCACGGAAATATGCCGCAATTACTGGAAGCAGTAAAACGGGGTGTCATGTTAGCTGGCGGTTTGCCCATGGAATTTCCCACCATCTCTATCCATGAAAGTTTTGCTGCACCAACCAGTATGTACTTGCGCAATCTCATGTCGATGGATACTGAAGAAATGTTGCGCGCGCAACCGATGGATGCCGTAGTCATGATTGGTGGCTGCGATAAAACGGTTCCCGCCCAAATGATGGGTGCTGCTTCTGCTGGTCTACCTGCCATTCAATTGATCACAGGATCTATGCTTACGGGCTCGCATCGTAGCGAACGTGTTGGCGCTTGTACTGACTGCCGCCGCTACTGGGGCAAATTTAGGGCTGGTGAAATTGATGAAATTGAAAAAGATGAAGTCAATGACCAATTAGTAGCAAGCGTTGGCACATGCTCTGTTATGGGTACGGCAAGCACGATGGCTTGCATCTCTGAAGCCCTGGGTATGACGGTTCCTGGTGGGGCAACACCACCCGCGGTGACCGCAGATCGCATACGGGTTGCAGAAGAAACTGGGGCTTGTGCCGTTCAAATGGCCAAAACGAGTCTCACTATCGACAAGATATTGACTGCGGATGCCTTTGAAAATGCGATTCGGGTACTGCTGGCGATCGGTGGTTCCACTAATGGCATTGTTCACTTGACTGCAATTGCAGGTCGCATGGGCCTGGAAATTGATTTAGATGCCTTAGACAAAATGGGTAATGAAACTCCAGTACTGGTGGATCTAAAACCTTCTGGTGACCATTACATGGAGAACTTCCATGATGCCGGTGGCATGACTACCCTACTTCGTGAACTCAAACCATTACTGAAACTCAATGCCCTCACGGTCACTGGAAAAACACTCGGCGAAGAGATTGATGCAGCACCTCCAAGCTTTAAGCAAGATGTGGTTCGCAAGATCAATAATCCAATCTACCCACGCGGTAGCATTGCTGTTTTACACGGCAATCTAGCCCCAGGCGGGGCCATCATCAAACAATCCGCTGCCGATGAAAAGCTCATGGAACATGAGGGCCGCGCAGTGGTATTTGAAAATGCAGAAGACTTAGCGAGCCGAATCGATAGTCCGGATTTAGATGTGACTGCTGATGATATTTTGGTCTTAAAAAATATTGGTCCTAAAGGTGCTCCAGGGATGCCTGAGGCTGGCTATATACCCATTCCCCTGAAACTCGCACGTGCTGGCGTCAAAGATATCGTCCGTATTTCGGATGGTCGTATGAGTGGCACAGCCTTTGGAACGATTGTGTTGCATGTGACTCCAGAGTCTGCTATCGGCGGTCCATTGGCCCATGTTCGCAATGGTGACCGTATTCGCTTGAGTGTCAAAAATCGAGAAATTAGCCTCTTAATTTCTGATGCAGAATTAGCTAAGCGTGCGCAAGAGAATCCCATTACTTCTCCAACAGCAGAACGGGGATATAAAAAATTATTTTTGGATACGGTGACACAAGCGGATCAAGGGGTTGACTTTGATTTCTTGAGAGCGGTAAAGATGGTTGGTAAAACACCTAAAGCCTAATATTACTGTGCTTTTGAGGGCTTACAGATTTCTGAGTTCTCGACGCAAAATCTTCCCAACATTAGATTTGGGTAGATCGCTTAAGAAAACAATTTTTCTGGGGCGTTTATAACTTGTCATTTGATCTTTGCAATATTGCAAGATCTGCGCTTCAGTCAAATGATGATCATCTCTGACAACATAAGCTTTGACAATTTCACCTAACTTTCGATGGGGTACGCCAATCACAGCGCACTCTTGAATGCCCATCATCTGAGATAAAACATCCTCGACTTCATTTGGAAAAACCTTAAACCCTGCAACCACTATCATGTCCTTTTTACGGTCAACGATTTGCACATTCCCCTCAGCAGTAATCAGGCCGATATCGCCCGACTTGAAATAACCATCCGCTGTCATGCAATGCTCAGTCTCTTCTGGCTTATTCCAATATCCCTGCATTACCTGCGGTCCCTTAATTGCAATCTCACCTGTAGTTCCATAAGGCAGCTCGACTTCATCATCATCTAGGATCACCACATCAGTACTGGGCATCGGCATACCAATGTGGCCCGTGAAATGTTTCTCTAGCGGGGTATTTACACACACTACGGGTGAAGTTTCAGATAGTCCATAACCCTGAGCGATCGGCACACCAGTCAGCGCCTGCCAATGATCGGCAGTTTTTTTGTGCACTGCCATACCGCCACCAATGGTGACCAATAAATTTGGGAACTTCACCTTTTTAAATTCAGGGCGATGAATTAATGCATGAAATAACGTATTGACGCCAGGGAAAATATTGATATTAGGATGCTTACAGAGCATTTTGATAAAGCCACTGATATCTCGTGGATTAGGAACTAAGATTAATAAGCCACCCTTGGCAATCCCCAGAAATGCACAAGCAGTCAGGGCAAAAATATGGGTCATCGGTAGCGCGCACAGAAATGCCAGTTGTTGTTCAGGCTTTTGTTTTAGGCCTGGATTTAGCCAAGCTTCAATCTGGCTCACGTTGGAGAGAATATTTCGATGCAGTAATACTGCGCCTTTAGAGACCCCCGTAGTGCCACCGGTGTATTGCAAAAAGGCAATATCATCTAAACCAATATCTGGCTTCTGAAAATGATGTCCCCTACCCATCCGTAATGCTTCTTTGAAGGGAATATAAGGAATGTCCCATGCGGGAATGAGTTTCTTAATGCGCTTAGCTACCCAATTAATCAAATGCCCTTTTAATCCGAGCAATTCACCAGGGCTGCTCACGATGACCTGCCGAATAGATGATTGGGGCAGTATTTTTTGATAGATGTGCGCAAAGTTTTCGAGCACGGCGAACACGGAAGCACCGCTATCTTGCAGCTGAGCCTCTAGCTCCCTGGCTGTATACAGTGGATTAATGTTGACCACGACATACCCAGCGCGTAATGTACCCATCATGGCTACTACATAGTCAACCACATTGGGATACATCAGCGCTAC